>JAEWDX010000248.1 GCA_023389895.1 Bacillota bacterium | reverse complement strand
ATGTTGCTGTATGACCATCATGCCCACATGCATGCATCACCCCGTCTTGCTTTGACTTGTATGGAATATCGTTTTCCTCTTGAATTGGAAGCGCATCAAAATCAGCGCGTAAGGCAACCGTCTTGCCAGGCTTCCCACCTTCTAGTGTAGCAACTACTCCTCGACCTCCAACACCTTCACTCACCTTCAAACCAAGACTTCGATGATACTTAGCAACAAATGCTGGTGTTTCAACTTCTTCGAACCCTAGCTCCGGGTGCTCATGAAAATGCCTGCGAAGTATAACCATTTCTTCATATAATTCGTCAAGTATGGAAAATAATTTCTCCATTTTCTCACCTCTTCAAAAGATTTATTATTTCTCTCATCACTAGAACTCAATAGATTCATATTAATAACAAATTAATGACTGCAAATCTCTTGGATAGTAAGTAAGCATCTCCATCCCATTTTCCGTTACAACAACTGTATCAGAATGTCTAAAGCCACCTAAACCTCTAACATAAATACCAGGCTCAATTGTAAAAACCATTCCTGGTTGCATAATCGTTTGATCACCTAAATCAAAGAATGGAGCTTCATGTCCTAATAATCCGATTGCATGTCCTGTATGATGCTGAACTAGATGTTCGACACCAGCTTCTTTAAAATATTGTTGTACTGCCTGTTCTACTACCGAACAAGGTGCGCCTGGTTTAATCGCTTTAAATGCCACTTCTTGAGCCTCATACATAATATGAAAATATTTTTCTTGTTCTTTACTTGCTTCCTGGACAAACATTGTCCGTTCAAGTTCGCTATGATACCCCCATACATCTGCAGCAGCACCTGTCACTAATGTATTACCTTTTTTCAGTACGATATTTTGCGTGACAGCGTGAGGAAATGCCGACATTTCGCCAACTTGGCCACGGAAAATAGCAAAAGCTGTATTTCCATGTGGCTTATATTCAGGACCTAATGTTTCAATCATTGCCATTGTTGCCTCTGATGATGCCTTGCTCGTAATCTCAATTTCACTTAACCCTGGCTTTGAATATTTTTGCAGTAAACGATGGGCAAGATTTCCCCAGCGACAAGACTCTTTAATTAATTCAATTTCAGCTTTTGACTTAATAAGACGCATTTCCTCCACTAATCCTTTAATGGAGATAAATTCTTTTGCACTTAAGATGTCGCTAACGGAAGGACCTCTATACCCCATTGGGGAACCATAGCCATTCGCATCATAACCAACTATTTTCCCTTCAAATTGCGCTTCATGTAAAGCATCTTTGAAATATTCCATTGGATGTCGTAAGCCTGGGTATTCTGGATATGAATGGACAAAATCAACAAAGGCGAATTCTTCTGCGTGTTCATGTTCAAGAGCAGGAACAAAAAGATGAGTTTTTTGTTGGGAATCAATAAAAAATCCAATTGGACGCTCTGTCGGATGAAAATGAAAGCCGGTCAGATAAAAAATATCTGTGACACTAAATAAAACAGCACAATCAATATTCTTGTCCTTTAATTGAGAATAAAACTTCGTTTGACGCTCTAAAATTTCTTGTTTTGGAATAGATAACAACATATTTAATCGCTCCTCTTTCTTTTTTATGCATATAAGTGGCAAGCCACTGTATGACCATTTTCTAACGTAATAGCTTGCGGTTTCTCCGTTTTACAAATCTCCATACATTCACGACAGCGAGGATGGAATGTACAGCCTTGCGGTGGATTCGCTGGACTAGGTACATCACCTGTCAAAATAATTCTTTCTTTTTTTTCATCTGGATGATTAATAGGTTCCGCAGAAATCAAGGCTTTCGTATATGGATGTTTCGGATTTTCAAATAATTCTTCTGTTTCAGCCAACTCAACAATTTTCCCTAAATACATCACAGCTACTCGATCGGTAATATGTTTTACAACCCCTAAATCATGGGAAATGAAAAGATAGGTTAGTTGAAACTCTTTTTGTAATTTCAATAAAAGATTGATCACTTGTGATTGAACAGATACATCTAATGCAGAAACCGGTTCATCTGCTACTATTAACTCTGGATTTAAAATGACAGCCCGTGCAATACCGATTCTCTGCCGTTGACCGCCTGAGAATTCATGTGGATATCGATCCATGTGATATTCCGATAGTCCAACAATCTCTAACATCTCTACCACTTTTTGTTCTCTTTCCTTTTTGGTATATAATCCATGTACACGTAATGGCTCCGTTAATAGCTGTCTGATTGTTTTCTTAGGGTTTAGTGATGCATAAGGATCTTGGAACACCATCTGCATTTTCCTTCTTAACTTTCTCATTTCTTCATAAGGAAGAAGATTAATATCCTTACCTTCAAATAATATTTGTCCATTAGTAGGATTATTTAATCGTAAAATAGTTCTTCCTGTCGTAGATTTTCCGCAGCCGCTCTCTCCAACAAGTCCAAATGTTTCTCCCTTCATCACAGAAAATGAAACATCATCAACTGCCTTAACTTGCGTATTTTCCTTGAACCAACCTTGATTAATTTCATAATACTTTTTTAATTGTTTCACTTCTAAAAGGGCTTCATTTTGCACTTGCAATCACCCCCTTACTCTCAGTCTCATATAACCAGCATCGACATGCTTGATTTTCATGTACAAAAAGCGGCGGTCTTTCATCCAAACATTTATCAAATACTTTAGGGCAACGAGTGGAGAACGCACAACCCTTTGGAAGTTCATCTGGACGAGGAACATTCCCTTTAATAGAATATATATCTTGTTTTCTATCATTTGATTTTGGTAAGGAAGCTAATAATCCTTGGGAATATGGATGCTTCGGCTTATTAAATAATGTTCTGACATCTGTATTTTCAACGATTTGTCCAGCATACATGACGATTACACGATCACACATTTCAGCTACGACTCCGAGATCATGAGTAATTAGCATCATCGCCATTTGACTTTCTGTCTTGATTTTTTTTATTAACTCTAAAATTTGTGCTTGAATGGTAACATCCAAAGCTGTAGTCGGCTCATCTGCAATCAATAGTTTAGGTTGACAAAGCATCGCCAAAGAGATCATCACCCTCTGCCTCATTCCACCTGAAAGCTGATGCGGGTATTCATCGATGATTTCCTCAGCCCTTGGAATTCCAACAAGCTGTAACATTTCTATGATTCGTTTCCGTATTTGATTCTTCTTTAGCTTTAAATGTTGTTTCAGAGGCTCGCTTAACTGCTCTCCAATAGTAAACACAGGATTTAATGAGGTCATTGGCTCTTGGAAAATCATCGCAAGATCGTTCCCTCTTAATCTTCTCATCTCAGAATCTTTTAAGCGGGAAATTTCTTTCTCTTCTAACCTAATTTCCCCTTCTGCCACATAACCAATTGGCTTTGGTAAAAGTCCCATTACAGCTAAGGAGGTTACACTTTTCCCGCACCCTGATTCACCTACAATTCCAAGCGTTTCCCCTTCATATACTTGAAAGTCCACTCCGTTTACAGGCTGAATGACCCCATTTGGTGTTTTAAATTGAACCTTTAAATCATGTACCTCAAGAATTTTTCGTTTCATAAAATTGGCTTCCCTCCTTGATGCTGCCATTAGTTTCCTTTTAATTCAGGATCCAGCACATCACGTAACCAATCACCGAATAAATTGACTCCTAACGCTGTAATCACGATTGCGATACCAGGGAACGTAATTAACCACCACGAACTGAAAATATAATCCTTACCTTCATTTAACATATTTCCCCATGCCGGTTGCGGAGGCTGTACGCCAAAACCCAAGAAGCTAACTGATGCTTCTGCAATAATAAAGGTAGCAATTTGAAGGGAAGATAAAACAATAATTGGGGTAAATAAATTGGGCATAATATGTTTACAAATGATCTCCCATTTTGGAACACCTGTCGCTTCACAAGACAGGATAAATTCTTTTTCCCGCAATGCTAATACTTCACTGCGAACAACCCTAGCAAAAACAACCCAGCCACCAATAACAAGAGAAATAATAATATTCTTTAATCCTGTTCCCAAGATTGCATTGATAACTAGGACAAGCAAAATAAAGGGAAAGCTTAATTGAACATCAGCAATTCTCATAAGAACTACATCTATCCAACCTCGAAAATACCCTGCAATAACCCCGATAATCGTTCCAATCAATCCGGCAAACAAAGCGGTAATTGCTCCGATAATTAATGAAATCTTAGATCCTACAATAATTCTTGATAGAATATCTCGTCCAAGTTGATCTGTGCCAAAAATATGACCGTCAGTCATAGGCGGTAATAGTTTCTCACTAAAATCAGTTGCTAGAGGGTCATAAGGAACGATCCATTGACCTGCTATCCCAAGTGCTAAGACAATGAAAATGATGATAAACCCAGCCAAACCCGTACGGCTTTTAAGTAATTGTTGAAAGAAAAAATTGACTTTTGATTTCTTTTTAACAGTTCGTGTTACGATTTCGTCAATACTATTTTTTTCAATCATCGCATTTGACATCTTTATATCCTCCTTACTTCACACGAATTTGAGGATTTACATAGACATATAAAATATCTGTTAAGAAATTTATCAAAGAATAAATCACAGCAATTAAAAATACACCAGCTAGCACTATTGGGAAGTCACGGTTTAACAACGACTGCATCAGCAATCTCCCAATTCCCGGCCAGGAAAAGACAACTTCTGTGATGACTGCTCCTCCTAATAAAACCCCTAAATCAAGAGCAACGAGAGTGATAATCGGAATGAGTGAATTTTTCAAGGCATACCTTGATAAAATTCGAAAAGTAGGTACACCAGAGGCTTTAGCTGTACGAATATAATCTTTCCGCAAAATATCCAGCATGTTTGATCGAGTAAAACGGGCAAACCTTGCTACACTATAGGCGGCCAATGTTATCATTGGCAAAATCATATGCAAAAGTGAACCTCCGCCACCTGATGGAAGGATATTTAATGTGGCAGCAAAAATATAAATCAAAATCAACCCCAACCAAAAACTTGGAACAGCTTGACCTAAAACAGTAAAGGCAACCCCAATTTGATCAAATATTGAGTTTCTTTTATGGGCGGAAATAATTCCAATAGGAATAGCGACCAAAATCGATAATCCTAATGCTGAAAAGGCCAATTGGAATGTAGCAGGAAGCCGATTTAACACAGCAGAAAGAGCATCTTCTCTTGTTCTTAATGATTCTCCGAAATCTCCTTGTATCGCGTTAATAATAAATTCCCCATACTGGACAAGTAATGGTCGATCAAATCCTAACTGCGTTCGATACGCATCTATTTGTTCTCTTGGTGCATCAGGCGGAAGGAATAAAGCAGTTGGATCACCTGAAAGTCTAATAATAAAAAACACGGCTGTAAGTGCTAAAAAAATGACAATTATCATTTGAATCGTACGTTTAATCACAAAATCAAGCATATCAACCCTCCCGTTTCTCAAAATGACGCTTGACGTTAGTGACCAAAGAAGGGGAGTGCCCCTCCTTCATTTAATTACCAACTCATTTCTAATACCATTATCTTTTCATCTACTCGAGGCTTGAAATTTAGAGCTTTATTCACTGCATATAAGTCCGCTTGTTGCCATAATGGAACCCAAACTGCTTCTTCAACTAAACGTTGTTGAATGTCAGCAAAGGCTTTTGTACGAGCTCCTTCCTCAAAAAGCTGAAGCGATTCACTAATCATTTTTTCTACTTCTGGTTCATAGAAGCTGCTGTAAGGTGTATCTTCACTAAATAGATTTCCAATCGTGCTTGGTGCTTCAAAAGCAGGTCCCCAGCCTAAAATATACATATCCTTCATTTCACGCTGACGAATCTTTGCCAAATGGTTTCCCCATTCATTTACTTGAACATTTACTTTTACTCCAATTTTTTGAAGCTGTGCCGCAATCGCCTGTGCAATCTGTGAATC
The DNA here is from genome assembly GCA_023389895.1 of Bacillota bacterium. Lineage (GTDB taxonomy): Bacteria > Bacillota > Bacilli > Bacillales > Cytobacillaceae > Cytobacillus. The sequence goes on along the minus strand of JAEWDX010000248.1, from coordinate 4,186 downwards.
CATCGGATATCTTCCGCTTGGTGTATCTAATGTTAGCTCAAGTTCGTTTGGTTGGTAGCCAGCCTCTTTCAACAACTCAACTGCCTTATCAGGATTGTATCCATAATCTTTTGTTTCTGCGTAATGAGTATTTATTTTTGACAAAGGACCTGTCATTTTTGTACCATGCCCGTTTAACACTGAGTTCAGCAGTTCATCAACATCTACAGCATAATTTATCGCTTGACGAACACGCTTATCTTGAAGAGGGCCATCATAAAACGTATTTAAAGCGACGTAATTAATACGTGAAGAACCAACACTTTCAATTTTCGAATTGGAATCATTTTTTACTTTGTCTACTGAATCAACTGGGACATTTTTAAATAAATCAATTTCGCCGCTTAAAAACCCAGAAAGTCTTGAACTGAATTCTGGAATGTAACGGAACGTAACAGTCTTAATAGAAGGGGGTCCATTCCAATAATATTCATTTGCCTCCATGGTTAAATGGTCATCTCTTAACCATTCCTTAAATTTATAAGGCCCTGTTCCTACAGGTTTTTTTGCTGCTTCTTCAAGACCAACTTCCTTTATATATCCAGGTTCCATCATCATAAGATCATCAGTCATTCCTGCTATTAAAGTCGGCAATGGGTTTGATGTGATAATTTGAACCTTATACTCATCTACAACCTTTACTTCCTTCACATCTACCCAACGGGAACGATAGAAAGAGTTATTTTTTTCATCTAATACATAATCAATGTTAAATTTTACAGTCTCAGCATTAAAGGATGCTCCATTGTGAAACTTTACTCCCTCTCTTAACGTGATTTCCCATGTATATTCATCGATGTTTTTCCACTCAGTTGCTAATGCTGGAATAATTTCACCTGTTTCTGAATCCCTGTCCATCAATGGCTCATAAATATTTCGAATTTGCACATCAGTAACATAGTTAACATCTGTATTAGCTAGTAGAGTTGCCGCATCAGCTTCAAAGCCAATCACCAAATCGGTTTTCTTTGGTTTATTCCCCTCTCCCTCACTGCTTGGGCTTGTCCCAGCCGTTCCAGAGGAACAGGCCGCTGTAGCAACCATTAAAATCATAAGCATAAATGCAAACAACTTCTGTCTCATTCTGAATCCTCCTCGGTATGATTTAAATTTTTGAATCGCGATAATTTTTCAAAAGCGATTAAGTAATCGTATATTTACGCAATATTCCCTCAATTTTTTTCATCGACTGGATAAGTTCCTCCTGTTTATCAGCATCAATCGTATCTAATATTGAAAAGACTATCTTATTCGAGATTTCAATCATGGAATCTAATTCTTCATTTCCTTTATCTGTTAGCTCTAGAAAAAACATTCTTTTATCTTCATCAGATGGAATTTTTCTAAGCAGTTCTTCCTTTTCAAAATGTTTAAGAATTCGACTTAAGTATCCTTTATCAAGATTGAAGAAATCCGTTAAATAAACAGCTGTACAATTACTTTTTTTTGCAATTTCATATAGTATTTGGACCTCCGTGAGTGAAAACTTGCTTTTGTCCGTATATCGATCATTAATACCAATAATTCGATTGTAAAATCGGTTAAAATGCCTGATATGTTCAACATATTCCTTATTTACCAAAAAATCTCCCTCTCCCTCGTTATCTAAATAATAGGTTTATTTTAAATTATCACTATATTCAGTATTGAAATATAATATATATATTAAAGTTGCTTTTGTCAACTTGTTTTTTTACAACTCCTTTGAAATCTGGCAATCTAATAACAGGCAATCAAGCAATTTAACAACGAACGAACTGTCGTCATTGTTGAACATATAGTAGGCAATAAGATAGCTATCGAAATTTTTTTATTTTAACATGAACGATTTCCCCTGCTGCCAAGTCTAATGGGTAACAGGAGGAAAGAGGCGGCGCTGTGGATGAGTTAGACGTTGTAAAAAGGGCAATCAAGGGGAACGAACAAGCTTTTTTACAAGTATTAGAAACATATGAAGATGTATTGTATCGAACAGCGTTTGCTTATTTAAGAAATGAGCATGATGCCATTGAAGCGATTCAAGAAATGACTTATCGCAGCTTTAAAAAAATTCATACACTCAAAGATCCGCGTTATGTCGGGACATGGCTTGTCCGAATACTATTAAATGTATGTCACGACATGCAGAAGAAAAAAAGCCGCATAGTGCTTCGGCAAACGTTGGACGTTGAAGATCAGTATCATCACTCACCCAATCTTGAAATAGTAGAAGCGATTTCCCAATTATCGCATGAACAACAGCAATTAATTTATTTGAAATATTTTCAGGATATGAAAAACAAAGAAATTGCCAGCATGCAGAATATTCCTGAAGGAACGGTTAAGTCTAGACTTCACAACGCACTTCGAAAGCTGCGTCTCTATTTTAACGAGAAGGGGGAGTTATAGATGGATGAAAAGAAGTATGCGGCATTAAAAGAGGAGCTTGAAGCAATTTCTGTCCCGAAAGAAGCACTCTCTTATGCAAGAGCTAATGGCTTAAGAAGAGCACAAAAGGAAAAACGAGACCGCAAAAAGTGGATGATATCACTTATTGCTACTGCTGCTTTCATTCTAATCTTTGTTACATCCATTCGGGTCTCACCCGCTTTTGCACAGGCAGTTGCGAAAATACCAGGCTTTGCCCCGTTCGTTAAGATGATTGCCTATGATAAAGGAATCGAGGACATTTTAAATAATGACTATTATGAGAAGCTCGCTATTTCAGAAACAAAAAATGGGTTAACCTTAACCTTGCTTGGGATCATTGCTGATGAATCAGGGATGATTATTAACTATCAGCTTGAAGCACCATATGATATTCATAAGCTTGACACGAAAAACGTTGAAATTAAACAAAATGGTGAAAATCTAGAAGCAGGGCTAACATACAGCTGGTTTGGAAAAGAACTAACGAATCATATTGAAGAGATTATTGAGATTACTTCTAATAAAGAGTTAAACTATGCGAATCCAAATTTCGAATTAAATATTACTTTCAAAGATAAGCAAGAAACGGCATTTACGATTCCATTTACATTGCAAAAGGAATTTGCAAAAAGTAAAGATTATAAATTAGATAAGAACATAGAAATTGATGGACAAAAAATCACTTTGAACTCACTTAAAATATCTCCACTGCGTGCAAGGCTGGATATCTCATTAGACCCAGCAAACAAAATGCAAATACTTAAGTTTAATACCTTGGAATTACTTGATGAGAAAGGGGAGAAATGGGGAACGATTCAAAATGGTCTTTCTGGCTTTGGCACAGAGAGAGACAAAGAAGTATCGTATTTCTTTCAAAGCAACTACTTTAGAGAACCGAAAAGCTTAACACTTAAAATTGATGATGTGCAGGCATTACCTAAGGGAAAAGATTATATTGAAATCGATTTTGAGAAGAAAGAAGTGGTGTATATCCCTAAAGCAATTGATTTAGAGCTTGAAGTAGTTGGGAATGGAACGTTTAACGTAACTTATCGCAATGAAAATCCAAATCATTTAAAGCAAATGTTCTTTCAAGCAATCGATGCGAATGGGGAAACCGTTGATTCCAATGGTTCTAGTCACAGTAATGGAGATGATTTAGTAGAATCAACCTATACATTCAATACAATCGGAAAAACAAACCCTATTCGGATATATTTCAATAGCTACGACAACTATTTGAAGGGAGCAGCCGATGTTACGCTAAGATAATGGAGAAGGAAGAGGTTATCTGTCCATTCACAGACTCCCCTTCCTTCTTCTTATTTTTGAGACCGTTCGCTATTTACATTTTTTACTGCCAGATGAAGATGTGACTCCTACTTTGTATAGCTTGCGATGGTCGCATGAATGTTTCTTGAGACCACTCACTCCGCTTTTTTTCACTTGCAGTGGTCGCATGGACGTTTCTTGAGACCACTCACTCCGCTTTTTTTTACTTGCAGTGGTCGCATGAACGTTTCTTGAGACCACTCACTCCGCTTTTTTTTACTTGCAGTGGTTGCATGAGAGTGTCTTGAAACCACTCACTCCGCTTTTTTTCTTACCAGTGGTTGCATGAGAGTGTCTTGAAACCACTACTTACACTTTTTATCACTTGCCAAGGTCTTATAAAGATATTTTGCAAACACTCTATCCTTTTTTTACACAAATTCTACTTCATCTTTAAGGATTATGC
>JAEWDX010000192.1 GCA_023389895.1 Bacillota bacterium | reverse complement strand
CAATTAGATGAAAGGGTGGGGATGAGAATCACTGGTCGTTTTGTTAAATGGCCAATCGATTTAGTCAAATCGAGTACTTTCCCACCACCAACACCAATGATCGCATCGAATAATTTTTTCTGAACATCGTTCGCCACTTCTTCTATTTCCATTAACGAGCATTCACCTCGATATGTGTGCTCCTCATAGACAACTTTATTGAAGCTTGGAAAAAATGCTTTAGCAGCCTGCCATGATTTCTCTCCATGAATGATCAGGATTTTTTCAAGTTTTCTTTCAAGAAGTTTTTCCTCAAGCTGATTTAAAATACCTTCTTTTAAAACATACTCGCTTGGTGCGCCATGAACGGTTAAAGTAGCCATTTACTTCTTCATCCATTTTGGCTTGCCAAATCCTTTAAATTCAGCATCAATAACTTTTTCAAAGTCAGCTGATTCAATGACCTCTTGAATATCTTTCGCAAACTGAGCATCTTTATTTTCTGTTTTCACCGCAACAATATTGCGATAAGGATCAAGCATATTTTCAAGTGCTAATGCACTAAGCAAATCCATTTTTGCCGCTAATGCGAAATTGCCTGGCACTGCTGCTAAGTCAGAGCTTTCAACAGAACGAGGGAGCTGACCAGCTTCAATTGGTTGGAAAACTAAGTTCTTTTTATTTTCAATAATATCCTTCTCAGACACAGTTAACGGATTTGCTTTTTCATCAATTTTAATAAAGCCTTCATCTTGAAGTGTGTTTAACGCCCGAGCCCCATTTGTTGGATCGTTCGGAATGGTAATTGTTGTACCATCAGGAATGTCAGCTAAAGATTTAAATTTATTCGAGTAAATCCCCATTGGAGCAGTTGGAACAGCGATTAATGCGGTTAAATCCATTTTATTTTCCTTTGAAAAATTCTCCAAATAAATAGAATGCTGGAATAAATTCGCTTGGATATCATTATTATTTAACGCTTTGTTCGGTTGAATATAGTCGCTGAATTCAACGATTTCTACTTTATAGCCTTTTTTCTCCAACCCAGGAATGATCGCTTTCTTCAGCATATCACTGTATGGACCGGCAGTCGCACCGAATTTAATTTCTTTCGAGTCACCATTTGTTTTATTATCGCTTCCTGAATTGCCACAAGCAGCCAAAGCCCCAATAACAACTAATAAAATAAATGCAGTCAACCATTTTTTCATCATTCTTCCTACTTTCCCTTTAGCTATTTGCGCTGCTAATCAGTCTATTGATAAGATGCAGCCTTATCTTTTATCAACCACTTTAGCGATGAAATCACCAAAAAGCTGGATAAACTGAACTAATATAATTAAGATTAAGACGGTGGCAATCATGATCGTATTGTCATAACGGTAATAGCCGAAACGAATCGCTAAGTCACCAATCCCACCACCGCCTACTGTACCTGCCATCGCGGAAAATCCAATCAAACTAACGAGTGTTAATGTAATGCCTGAAATGATTCCAGATCTTGCTTCAAGCAATAGTACATCTTTAATAATCATCCATGGAGTCGCACCGGCTGCAATTGCCGCTTCAATGACCCCTTTATCAATTTCCCGTAAAGCTGATTCAACGATCCGCGCAAAAAATGGAATTGCCGCAACAGATAAAGATACACTTGCAGCTGTTGGACCAATTTGAGTACCGACAATTAAATTTGTTAGCGGTAGTAAAGCGACTAACAAAATAATAAAAGGGACAGACCTTACAAGGTTAACGATAAAGCCTAGAGTATTTCTTAACAAACGATTCTCTAAAAACAAGCCTTTATCGGTAATATATAATAGGATTCCTATCGGCAAGCCGATGATTATCGCAACAACTAATGAAATCGCGATCATGTAAATTGTTTGTATAAAGGCTTGATTAATATCAGGTATAAGCTCAACAAGGTGGTTAAAATCAAAGCCCATCTCGCAGCACCTCCACTTGCACCGCTCTTTTCTCGATATATTGAAGAGCTGTTTTTATTTCTTCCTGCTTTCCTTGCAGCTCCATGATAAAAATTCCGAGCGGCATTTCCTGAATATATTCGATTGAGCCATGGAGGAAATTGCCCTTTACATGATAAGTTTGCAACATATCGGAAATGACTCCTTCGCCAGCAACTCCACCTTTGAACAGCACCTTAACAATCGGGCCTACACAATTCTTTAAAATCGGCTCAGGAATGTTAAAGGAAACAACACTTTCAATAAACTCCTTCGTAAGCTCCGCCTTTGGCTCGGCAAATAAATCATAGACTGTGCCTTCCTCAATGACCCTTCCATCTTGCATAATCGCCATTCGATTGCAGATTTCTTTGACGACATCCATTTCATGGGTTATTAATACAATCGTAATATTGAATTCTTGGTTGATTTTTTTCAATAAGCTTAAGATCGATTTCGTCGTCATTGGGTCAAGTGCCGATGTTGCTTCATCACATAATAAAACCCTTGGATTGTTTGCAAGTGCCCTTGCAATAGCGACACGCTGTTTCTGCCCTCCACTTAGCTGTGCAGGATAAACATCTCTTTTATCAGCTAATCCAACCATTTTCAATAATTCCTCAACCCGTGCTTTTATTTGATTAACCGGTATTCCGGCAGCTTTTAAAGAAAATGCAATATTTTCGAACACGGTCTTTTGGCTAATTAAATAAAAATGCTGAAAGATCATGCCAATTTTCAAACGGGCCTGTCGCAATTTCTCTCCTTTTAGTCTGATAAGATCCACACCGTTCACTATAATTTGGCCCGAAGTAGGTCTCTCTAGCAAATTCATACAGCGAAGGAGGGAGCTTTTTCCTGCACCGGAATAGCCAACAATTCCATAGATTTCCCCTTCAGCCACCGATATTGAAACATTGTCCACCCCGATGACCTTTCCATTTTTTGTTTCGTATTCCTTTGATAGATTTTGAATTTTAATCATCTCGATAACCTCTTTTTCATCAATACGAGCGTCTTGAATGTAGAGGGGAGTCCGGTTCCCTGCCGTTGGTTTGAGCATACAAAAATGCCCCTTTCAACTGAAAGAGGCATCGATACAAGCACAGTTCTCGACTTATCTTTCAGAATGAAAATCATTCTGCCGGAATTGGCACCTTCCCTTATAGGGGGTTGCCGGACGTCATAGGGCCTAGTCCCTCGGTCGCTCTGGATAAGTTAATAGATTAAATTTATAATACTGATAATACAAATCAATATGAAAATTGTCAATTAAGAAAAATAAATTCAAAAATCAAGAATACGCTTTCATTGTGTTCATATTACTCGTTAAATGATTTTTAAATTTTTCATAAAGTGATTAAAAAGCGAGTTATTCTGTTCAAGTTTCGTGGAATTTTTAAATTAGTTAGTCGTTTTTGAATAGCATTGAATAATGCTTGCTCATGTAGTTAATAACTTTGCAAGCATATTTGGTAGTGACCGAGTTCGCTGACAGCTTTTAAAAAAGATCTAGCAATTTTATCGAGTTATCTAGCAACTTTGCTACAATATCTAGCAACTTTTTATTTTTATCTAGCAACTTTTTAATAATATCTAGCAATCACCAATTTTGCTTTGTCTGTTCCCAATTATATCTAGCGATTACCCATTCCTAGTTTTGTATTTTATTATACAGATCGGTCCGCCTGTCCTGAAAAACAGGAATTGTTTTTCTCACACGGTCAACCTCATCTAAATCAATGTTGACATAGAATAGACCTCCTTCTGTTTGATTGCTTAGTAGTAGCTCTCCCCATGGGGCAATAACCATTGAGTGACCATTAAATTCATTATTCGGGTTTGTGCAAACAGGGTTGACTGCGATCACATAACATTGGTTTTCGATTGCCCGTGCCTGCAATAATAATTGCCAATGATCAATCCTTGTTGTTGGCCATTGTGCAGGAATAAACATCATTTTTGCCCCCTTCAATGTGTGGGCACGAATCCATTCAGGAAAACGAAGCTCATAGCAAATGACTCCGCCACATGTTACGCCATCCAATTCAAATAGATTATCACCTTGGCCAGGCTGCAGAAATAAATGCTCATCCATTAAACGAAATAAATGAGCCTTATCATATGCTGAAATAATGTCGCCCTTTCGATTTGCCACATACATCGTGTTGAAAAATCCTTCTGCTCTTTTTGTGGCTACCGAGCCACCAACGATATTTAATTCATATTTTTTTGCCAGCCTTGACAACAGCTGTTTCGTTCTTTCCCCTTCTTCATCCGCTAATGTATTCAGCTCTTCAAGGGCAAACCCAGAATTCCACATTTCCGGAAAAACAATAATATCAGCTTCTGCTTTAGCAGCTTCTTCTACATACTTTTCCACTGTCCTGAAATTTTCTTCGACATTTGCAAACGCAATATTCATTTGCACACAAGCAATTTTCATCCCTGCATCCCCCTAGACATTTTTACTTAAAGACTATAGAATTTTGAAGTAATTCGCAATCGATTTTTGAAATTTGATTTTAAAAAAACTACTCATCCGAATAGATGAAAAGAGGGATTGGATGGAATTTTCAGAGCGCTTAAAAAAATTACCTACACAATTTTTTGCATCTCTTGTTGAAAAAGTGGGAAAAGCCACTGCAGAGGGACGAGACATTATAAATTTAGGACAAGGTAATCCTGATCAGCCGACACCGCCCCATATCGTGAAGGCTTTACAGATGTCAGTAGAGGATCCGAGAACTCATAAATATTCTCCGTTTCGCGGAATTCGGGAATTAAGAGAAGCCGCTGCTCAATTTTACAAAAAGCAATATGGCGTTTCGATTAATCCAGAAACTGAGGTTGCGCTTCTTTTTGGAACGAAGGCAGGGCTTGTCGAGCTTCCAATGTGTTTGTTAAATGAGGGTGATTTAATGCTTTTACCAGACCCAGGTTATCCTGATTACTTGTCGGGTGTCGTGTTAGCAAATGTTCATTACGAAACATTTCCATTGAAAAATGAAAATCATTTCTTGCCCGATTATGAGGCAATTGGAAAAGAGCAAAGAGAGAAAGCAAAGCTGATGTATCTTAACTATCCGAACAATCCAACTGGAGCGACAGCAGATCACGCTTTCTTTGAGAAAACGGTTGCTTTTGCGAAAGAAAATAATATTGTTGTCTTACATGATTTTGCATATGGCGCTATCGGTTTTGACGGAAAAAAACCAGTTAGTTTCCTTGAAGTTGACGGTGCGAAAGATGTTGGGATTGAAATGTATACTCTTTCGAAAACATATAATATGGCTGGCTGGCGTGTTGGCTTCGCAGTAGGCAATCCGAAAATTATTGAAGCGCTAAATCTTATTCAGGATCATCTGTATTGCAGCCTTTTTCCAGCTGTACAAAAAGCCGCCGCTGCGGCATTAAATGATGACCAGCAATGTGTGGAATTACTCGTTGCCCGTTATGAAAGCCGTCGCAATGTATTCATTGAAGAATGTCGGAAAATTGGCTGGAAGGTGGAAGCACCAAAAGGTTCATTTTTCGCTTGGCTTCCTGTTCCTGATGGCTTTACAAGTGAATCATTCGCTGATTATTTACTAGAAAAAGCCGATGTTGCCGTTGCCGCAGGAAATGGCTTTGGATATTTTGGTGAAGGCTACATCCGCGTTGGATTATTAGTTGATGAGGAGAGATTAGTAGAAGCGGTAGAACGAGTTGGCAAGCTCGAGCTGTTTTAAACAGCGAACATATGAATTTTCAAGAGGAAAAGTTGATTTTCCTCTTTTTTGCGCTATTATGTGGAAATGAGGACGCACCAACGACAAAAACGTTATCAGCATCCCACATTTGGGAATAGTTATTAACTGCTGATATCGTTGGGTCATCTCCCATCACAACACCGCCGACATTATGGGTTGTCTGGTATGGAACAACCAGCACCCATATAGGAGTTGAATCGCTCTTTTTCAAAAAGCCTGTCGTGCCCGGGTTAAGCTGGTAGCAATAATTTTTGCCGATCACACCTGTTCCGGTCTTCGGATCGTATGGCTTTCCAAGCTATTAAGAGATTAACTTAAATATAGCGAGATTCTGATGACAGGATGAATTATTTCCCTGCTCGCTTAGCTGCGATAAAAATAATCACAAGCAATAAAATCTGTGGAATAATCGTTTCCCATGTCGGATAAAACCCAATAAAATTTATTATCGGCAATTGCTGAATTTGAGTTGTACTAAGATGATTCGTTAGCTGAAGCGCGTGAATACTAACACCTAAAATTTTGAACGCAATAAAATAAATGAGTATCGTCGCAATTTTAAAAAACGGACCAATGGAAATTCTTGTACTATAGCGAATAAATAGAAAGGCAAAAACAATTAAAATGAAAGTAGCAATCATAATACCCAAAGTAAGCTTTTCCGTACTGATTGAAGGGGCCATTCCCATATAAAATATAATCGTTTCAGCACCTTCTCTAAAAATCGAAAGAAAGCTCACAAATGCCATTGATACAATGCTACCAGTTGAAATGGCACTCCCCATTTGCTTATTAATATATGTATTCCATGCCTGCATATTCGATTTTTGATGCAGCCACACACCAACGCCAAGCATCATGACAACCGCGATGAGGCCAGTTATCCCTTCAATGACTTCTCGGTTTGCTCCAGCTGTTGCTGCGGAGAAAAGAATATTGATTAAAATAGCAGCTATAATACTCATAATAATTCCGACAAACGCTCCAAGCCAAATCCATTTTTGATGCTGGCGTGCATTTGCCTTACGTAAAAAAGCAATCAAAGCAGCAACAATAAGCAATGCCTCTAATCCTTCACGAAGCATAATAAGAGCAGTATCCCAAACGGTATAGCTTGTTTTCGACTGCAATAACTGTATCGCTTGTTTATATTCATTTAGTTTCTTTTGCTGCTCAGGAATATTACTATTTGCTGAAGACAGCTTTCCAGCAATAACTGGGATTTCACTTTCTAGTTTTGTATAGAGGCCACCATTTCTAGTTCGGACATCTCCTTCGACTGACGGCCAAATCGTTAGAAACTCCTGTAATGATGAAACAGCTTCATCTAGCTTCTTCGATTCAATGGCTTGATCAGCTTTTTCCAATAAATCAACGAGCGTTTGTAATGAATAATCATTTTCCTCTGTTTTCAATATATTTCCAGTTGTAAATTCATCGACTGCCTGTGCTAACGACTCATAAATCGTCTGCATCTGCTTGAAGTCTTTTTCATCCTTCGTCAATGCAATCCGCAGAAACCCCGTTTGAGTTTCTATTTTTCCATAATAAGCAATGCTCTGTTCACGAACGAGCTTTTCCTTCCGATTCCACATCGCGAGAAATTTCTTGTATTGAAGCTGGATTTCATCCGTATCTTCTTTTTCAATTGCCACTTTTAAATTGATTAAAATCGGTGTTAAAGCTGTTTTCACTTCTTCACGCTGTTCTTCTTCATTTACGGGGTTTTGCTCTTTTTCAAAGGAGACAAGTGCATGTGATGCCTCGGAAAGTGCTGCAAGCATGTCTTCCTTATTATGCTTTGTAACTGTCTGATTGAGCGTCTTCAATGATCGCTCGACATTTTTTGCTTCTTCGCTATCCGCTTTTTGCACTTTCTCCCACTGTTCATTCAGCTGTGAAGTTAGCTTTTCAACAGTTGCCCAATCTTCTCCCTTTGTCTTCATCATTGCATCACCGACAGAAATGAACAAATCCTGTAGATTTCCCTCTGCAAAGGCAAATTGAACAGGTGATAGAAAATAGATGAATAAGCAAAAAAGAATCGTGAATTTTTTCATATATTATCATCCTTTAGTAAGAAAAGCTGGGCAATTCTCAAATTCAAATAGCTATACATCTTAATTTTATTAAATTAGTTCCATCCTAACTAAACAGCTCTGCCCCGAGATAGCTGCCTTTTTCCACACCTGGAAAACAGGCAAAAATCGCACTTCCACGATGAGTAATATATTCGTTCAACTTATCGATACGTCCAAAGCTATTTTGAATGTTAATAAATTGTTGCGGATGTTTTTGAAAGGAAATAAAAAGCAGCCCAGCATCAAATGCACCCGTATTTGGATTGATCCCATCTGAATAAGAAAACGAACGTCGCAATAACCGGTCCTTCACTTGCTTCGCTAAAAAAACATGTGAGGTGACTGGAACAATAGATTCACCACTTTCCGTTCTTTCAAGCCCCATATCTTCAAATTCTTCGGTTTTTCCAATTGGGGCACCACTATCTCGATGACGGCCAAATGTGGCCTCCTGTTCGCGTAAAGCTGTTCGATCCCATGTCTCAAGATGCATGGGGATTCGTCTTGCAATTAAATATGTACCACCTGTCATCCAGCTTTTTGATTCACCAGGCTGTACCCACACAACTTCATCCATTTCTTGCTGATTATCAACATTCGGATTACCTGTTCCATCTTTAAACGCAAATAAATTCCGTGGCGTTTGCTTTGCCTTATTTTTCATCTCATAGGAGTTAAAGCCGACCTGTGACCAACGCATCGTCACCTTTCCCCTTGCAGAGCGAACTAGATTCCGCACCGCATGAAATGCAACTTGGGGATCATCCGCACATGCTTGAATACAAATATCTCCCCCTACATAATGGGGATCTAGTTGATCTTTTGGGAAATGCGGGAGAGCATTCAATTCCTTCGGCTTCATTTTCAGCAATCCAAGTTCGTCTTTTTCAAATAAACTTGGGCCAACTCCAAATGTCAAAGTTAAGTGCTTAGCATCAAGCCCCGTTGCTTCACCCGTATCTGTTGGCGGAAGTAATGTATTCGTTTTATATGGTTCAACTAATCGACCATTCATCAATTCAACACTTTGGGTTGTCCATAATTGAAATAATTCTTTCAGCTCAGCTTTAGACTTCGCCACACAATTTAATGAAACAAAATAAATATGCTCAGGCGTTTTCGTTAAAATACCAGATTGATAGCTTCCATAAAAGTCAATTTTACTAATCGCCGTTTTATCATCATCTGCAAATGGATTAGCACCGATAGCAGTTAATGCCCCAGTAAGCCCGGTAGCTCCAATAAGAGCACCTGCCCCTCCAACTCCTGCAAGCTTTAACATATTACGGCGCGAAATACCTTTTTGTAAAAGTTCTTTCTCTTCTGGATTCGTCATTTATCTCACTCCACAACAATCGCCATTTGGCTTAACGGTTCCCCTAAGTGATCAACTGCTTCTGATAATGCTTTTGTATCTTCTTTTGTAAGAGTTTCATATGACGCATATCCACCCCTACCATCCTCATATTTTGCTAATAACGCATTCAATGTTGCAAAATTTTCTTCTAATGTTTTTACAAGATCCTGATCCTTTTCTTGAAGCTCATCTTTAAAAATCTCAAAAATTTTCTCTGCTCCTTCAACATTTGCCTTGAAGTCGTATAAGTCTGTATGTGAGTATATTTCTTCTTCACCCGTAATTTTCGATGTTGAAACTTCGTTTAATAGATCAACCGCACCTGTAATCATTAAATCTGGCGTTACTTCCACTGTTTCCACCTTTGCACGCAGTTCTTTAACATCCTTCAATAATTGATCTGCAACTTCTTCGTAACCTTCCGTTTTATTATCAACCCAAAGACCATATTCAATCTTATGATAACCGGACCATTCCTCTTCTCCCTGACCTTCTTCTTCAATATCTGCTAATCTTGCATCAATTCGCGGATCTAAATCACCAAAGCTTTCGGCAATTGGCTCAGAGCGTTCAAACAACATTCGTGCAGGTGCGTATAACGCCTTGGCTTTCTCAATATCTCCTGCTTTTACCGCTTCAACAAACTTTTCCGTTTCGATAACGAATTGATCAAGCTGTTCCATTGCAAAATCCTTATAAGCAGCTACTTCTTCATCTAAAGAATTCTCTTGCATTACATTCTTACTAGCTTGATTGCTTTCTTTTTCCGTTTTCGCATTATCTCCACAGCCGACTAATAGACTACTAGACAACAGTAATAACCCGGTAGCTTTTAAAAACTTATTCATCGATTAATCTCCCATCACCATATGTATTTTTCAATTATTAATGATAATCATTATCAATATATGTGTCAATGTTTTCCTTATAACTATTTTTGGAACTTTTTTATGTCGTAAAAAGTAATGATAGAAATTGAGTTATCCAAAAATAATCTTTCCGTGAAATAACCTACCATTATATATAGAAAAAAGGCATAAATACGAGTGGCGATTCACCACTAATATTTATGCCTTTTCCTTATTTTTCAAAAAATAAAATATTATTGTTTATTGAAATGTGCATGTGCCTTTGCTGCAACTTCTTCAGGCACCTTATATGTTAATGGCTCCTGGTGGAGAGATTGGAAATAATTAATATCACTTGTGTCCAGCATGCCAATTGTAAATCTTGGAATGAGACGGGCATGGATAGACTGCCTTGAATCATAATCAAGCGATAGATGTAATGCCAGGTTAAAGCTCGAAAATCCTTGTTCTTGTAGCGTCGTAAAAATCGCTTTTACCCCGTCAGCAAAACTCACCCAATCTTCCTCCTTAATATCACTTATTTGATATTTTTCTGAAAAAACGGCGATGAAATCATTTTGACTTTTCGGTGCATAGGCATGCAGCCAGGCGACAGATCCTTTCTCACCAATCCATCGTTCACCAAGCGATTTTTCTGCTTCATAAAGAGAGGAGAAAAGGTCAGCCTCATATGCTTTTGCCTTCTCCTTTACGAGCTTTTGATAGTTGGTAGGAGATTCTGAAACAATGATGTGGATATGTGGATGAAGAATACTACCACCCGAATACGGCAAATAATTCCAATTAATTGACGCGTAACGGGCCTCTGGATCGGTTTCCATCACTTTTACGATATAAGCTTGGGCAGCCATAAATGCATCTTTTATTAATTTCGTCGTAAATTCTTCTAAACGAACATAATGCTGACCTGAGAAAACGACAACCCCATTATGCTTACTATACGGGAAAAGATTTGGAAATACAGTCGCTTCTCCATGAGAAATCCGCCCATCCTCCGCAATCTGTTTTGGAAAAACGGGTGTCATTTTATGTAGATTCTCCGGACAAAACGGACATTTCATCCCACCTGTTTGTTCAGCGATTTCCGTATAATCAGGCGGTGTCACTGTAAGACCTGCATCGAAAACAAGCCGTGATGATTCTCCAGTCACAGGACAAAAGCGTACTTCCGTTTTCCGTTCAATTGCATTCCCTTGACTATCACTAAACTTAAACCATTCTTCCTTCTTTTGAAATTTCAATGTCATTTTCTTCTGATCACCTTTCTTTTAAAAATGGTATTATTACTTAATTCCATACAGAAAATGAAATTCCTTTATATAAGAATGCGGAGGAGCTGAACAAATTCTCTAGCTCCTAAATAAAATCTAAAACAAAAAAGCCAGCCTCTCGCAGTTTAAATCCTGCTGAAACTAACTTTTTCACTGTTTTACCTATTTCCCCTTATAATGAATGGGTTAACGTTCGCTTTAGAAATTCCTTCGTCCGTTCCTGTGTTGGATGATTAAAGATTTGCTCTGGACTTCCTTCTTCAGCAATAACCCCTTTATCCATAAAGACAACGCGGTCAGATACTTCCTTCGCAAATCCCATCTCATGTGTAACAATGAGCATCGTCAAACCACTTGCTGCAAGCTCTCCCATTACCTTCAGCACCTCACCAACCATCTCAGGATCAAGCGCTGATGTCGGTTCGTCAAACAGCATCACATCAGGCTCCATTGACAAGGCACGAGCAATCGCAACACGCTGCTTTTGCCCACCTGATAATTGGCTTGGCCGCGCATTCACATACTTTTCCATCCCAACAACCTTTAAATATTTCATCGCTACCTTTTCGGCTTCTTCTTTAGAGCGCTTCAGCACCTTTACCTGTCCGACAACACAATTGCTTAGTACATTAAGATTATTAAATAAATTAAATGACTGAAAAACCATGCCAAGCTTTGTACGATATTCATAGATATCATGCTGATCATCTAATATATTCTCACCATGATAAATAATTTGACCACCACTTGGTTTTTCCAACAGATTTATACACCGAAGAAGGGTAGACTTTCCAGATCCAGAGGATCCGATAATACAAACAACCTCACCCTTATTCACGGAAAAATCAATGTCTTTTAGAACTTCATTCGTCCCAAAGGATTTGCTTAAATGTTGAATTTCAATTACCTTTTCCATAGATGCTCCTCCTTCGACCATTAACGGGCCTTCGTTTCAACCATATTATAATTTTTTGGACCATCTAATTTTCTTTCAAAATAACGGAGAATGATTGTAACTGTAAATGTCATCACGAAATATAGGACACAAGCAACAAAGAACGGCTCAAAATATTTAAAGCTTATACCGGCGACCGTTTTCGTTTGAAAGTATAGCTCTGTTACACCGATTACATTTAATACTGACGTATCTTTAATATTAATAATAAAATGATTTCCAGTAGCTGGTAAAATATTACGAATTACTTGAGGAAGCACGACATTCATCATTGTTTGAACATGATTCATTCCAATCGCTTGAGCTGCCTCAAATTGACCTTTATCGATGGAAATGACACCACCACGGACAATCTCCGCCATATAAGCACCCGTATTAATCGAGACAATAAAGATGGCGGCAAAGGTCCGATCCATATCGATTCCAAAAGCTTGCGCTGACCCAAAGTAAATAACCATCGCTTGTACAATCATCGGTGTTCCACGGAAAAATTCAATATAAAAGGTAAGAAGAGCATTAATCACTTTTATAAAAAATCGTTTGCCTTTTCTTTCTAGAACGGGAATTGTACGGATAATTCCAGCAATTAACCCAATCAAGGCGCCAGCGATTGTACCGATACTAGCAATTAGGAGTGTCATTCCTGCTCCTCGAATGAACATTGGCCAATTATTTACAACCATTGTTACGATATAATCAAAACTCATAATTTTCCTCCCAATCCAACATAATGCTCTGATGCTAAAAAGCGTAATTAATACCGACTGCACATACAGCCGGTATCTTAAATTTTCTTATTCAGCAGCTGGCTGATTTTTAATTGCCGTGTCCATGATATTTTGTCTTTCTTCTTCTGAGATGCCAGCTAAAATTTCATTGATTTTCTCTGCTAAATCACTACCCTTTTTAAGTCCGACAGCAATCGCAGTATCTTCTTCATCTGCTTTAAAGCCCTCAGTAAATTCAACCATTGCAAAGTTTTCATTCGCTGCAGCTGCACTAATCCCCTCAGGTCGCTCGGATACATACCCATCTATCATGCCTGATTCAAGCGCTACCCGCATCGCTGGAAAATTATCCATTGCCGGCTGCTTCTTAACACCATCAATTTGCTCGATGACACCGTAATGCGATGTATTTAGTTGAGCCGTAACCTTAGCCCCATTGAAGTCTTGAATAGATGTTGCTTCTTCAAATGGACCGCCTTTTTTCACAACCATAATAAAGTTTGAAGTATAATAATTATCAGTGAAATCGATTGATTCTTTACGTTCTTCTGTTGGTGACATACCAGCAATAATCGCATCAAGCTTACCAGAAGTTAATCCAGGTACAAGTCCGTCCCATTCCGTTTTCACAATAACGAGTTTCTTTCCTAATCCTTCAGCAATTTTCTTAGCAATTTCTACGTCATAGCCACCTGCGTATTCGGCATTCCCATCAATTTTTACGCCACCGTCTGAATCATTTAGCTGTGTCCAATTGAATGGTGCATATCCTGCTTCCATCCCCACTTTAAAGGTGTCAGTTTCTCCCCCGTTCGAAGCGGAGCCGCCTGTTTTTTCTGTTTTCTCTCCCGTACCACATCCAGCTAAAAGTAAAATCATCGATAAAGATAATGCCATGAATATTGCTAATTTCTGTCTCACGTTCATTTCCTCCCCTTATTTTATCTTGATTTAATCTATACGACAGTATATGCCTATCAATTATATCATAAATCAGATTATTCCATCTATTCTAATAATTTAAAAACTTAACAAAAAAAGACCCGAGATGAACTCAGGTCTTGAATAGACAGACACCATAAATTCCCTCTCTTTTCCCGTGATGAGATAGCACAACTCAATAAACTGGGATGTTTATTGAGACAGTCCTGCAATTATTCACTGCAGACCCAGCAAGCAATACTCGAGAATATTACAAGCTTCGGCGACATTTCCTTCTCAATAGCATCATAGCTTCTCAAGCTCCACTAAAGACTGTTAAATATCGCGCCTCTACCTCACTAGTAAAAAGTGAGGTCTTATTCAATTAATAAAGTTAGTCTACAATAACATTGATTATCTGTCAACCTAGTAAAATAAATCAATGTTGTTGATTTACGAAAAGCTTATTTAATTATTTTGTTAAATAAGTATAGTAATGGAAACATTTTTAGGAACTTGCTTCAAAATTCTTGAATGCTGAATAAACTATTCAAATGGAATTCATTTTTTTGTAAAGGGTGTTTAAAGAGATGACGTCAGTTTTCAAGGAAATAAACATTGAAAAAGTTACAGGTGGTGTCGTTAACTTCGGAAATTCATTAACTGTTTCACCAAAAACAGCTTTGAAGGAACCAGCTGGAAGTGGCTCATTTAATACGGGAATATGGGTCATTACCTCATCAGGATTTTCATGTACGAATTTCATTGATCCTGATGAGATTGACCAAAAAATTATTAATGATCATGAGACGGGTCCAATACCAGAGTAAAGGATATGTAAAGGAATTCAAAAGAGAGAATATCGCTCACTATATGAGCGAAAATCCTCTCTTTTACTTTTGCATTGTCTTTATTTTGATACATGCACTGTAAAATCAGCTAACAATCTCGCCCCAAACCCTGTAGCTGCTTTTGCATAGTACCCTGTTTCTTGGCTTTCCATTACACCTGCCATATCGACATGCAGCCATTTGCATGATTTCGGGACGAAGCGGCGGAGGAATAAGCCTGCTGTAATAGATCCAGCCTCCCCTTTAGAGCTTATATTATTAAAGTCAGCGTAATCACTCTTTAGGTAGCTTTCATAGGCATCCACTAATGGCATTGGCCAAACAAAATCACCATTTTCTTGACCGATTTTTTTCATTGCATAGGATAGCTGTTCATCACCGAACACACCAGCCATTTTCGATCCGAGTGCATTGCCGATTGCACCTGTTAATGTTGCAATATCAACGATATATTTCGCATCGCATTCACCTGCACGAATGAGACCGTCAGCTAATATGAGACGCCCTTCCGCATCTGTGTTGCCAACTTGCACCGTATGACCATTTTTATAACGAATAATTTCACCTGGAAGTACGGATGTATTGTCTGGTGAGTTTTCAACCATAGGAATTAATGCAACAACATTTACTTTCGCCTTCTGTGCAGCTAAAAGCTTCATGGCTCCTGCAACAGCGGCGGCTCCTCCCATATCCATGCGCATATCACTTAAATCTCTACCTCTCTTTAAGCTGATTCCACCTGTATCAAATGTGACCCCTTTTCCAATGAGTGCAACTAAAGGCTTCGTGCTGTCTCCATTGTAGATAAGCTCAACGAATGAAGGCTTATATTTACTGCCACGTCCAACTGTTAAAACACCGTTCATTTCCATTTCCTCAAGCTTATCTTTAGTAAACACATTTACTTGAACATTTGTATGGGCAAACTCTTCTTGTAAAACAATCGGAAATGTTTCTGGATTTAGTACATTCGGAACTTCATTCATTAAATCACGGGAAAAGGACATCGCTGCTGCACGAATTTTCCCTATTTCGATGAATTTATCGATGTCCACTCCTCCAACGACTTGCAATGACGTTTGAAAAGCCTCTTCGTTCGATTTATAAGTCAGAAACTTATATCCACCGAGATGCCAACCTTCAACAATGGCTGTTATTAATGCTACTGCTTCTAGATTTGGTAAAGATTTCTCTAGTTTAGTAGCTTGGATGGTTGCTTGATTCACTTTCCGATCACTAAGCTCCCGAGCGATTGCCCCGGCTATCATACGGATTTTTTCATAGGATTGCTTATCTTCTTTAAATTCTTTTATTACTACAACTAACTTTTCCCCAAGGAACAGTGATGTGAAACCCGCTGAACTATTTTCAATAAATCGCTTAATTTGCGCATTTTTCTGAATTTGCAAGTCGTTAGCAAATAAGATTGTCGCCTGAATTGACATTTTTATTTACCCCTTTTTAAATTTCTATCCTTATTTCGGTAAACGAAATGATTTCTCCTCTATTAAAATAGGGATTTTTGTAAAATATCTTCATGCCAATTACGATTTCATGAAAAACTGCCTGCTTCTTTCTTAACTTGCTTAGACTTATTAAGTTCCGGATGCGTATTTCGCATAACAGATGGTCTAGCTAAATAAAGAACGACGATAATAAGTGTACTAGCTGATAAAAGCAAGATCAATTGGGCAGGAAAAATATCATACAGAAAGCCGTATATAACCATGCCTAATGGCATTAATGCAATCGACATCGTTTCAAGAATGGAGAAGACACGACCTTTATAATCATCATCAATTCGCTTTTGCATCATTACTTGAATTGGTGTATTTACGAAAATGATAAGTACACCAAAACCAAACATTAAGATTACATAATAAGCAACTACAATACTATAAGTCATACTAACCATTAAAGGAAAACCGACTCCGCCCATAAGGATTCCCATTCCGATAATTCCTCTTTTTGATGTAAGGAGTGGGTATTTTACTTCTTTTCTTATTGAAAAATAAATTGACATTAAGAGCATCCCAATGGCAAAAGCTCCTTCAGTTATCCCGAAATGAAGAGAATCCATCTTCATTTTCTCGATAAGGATAAAGGAATACCCCACCTCAAATGCTCCGAACAGAAAATTAATAAGAAGAGAAATCCAAATGATTGTCAAAATGATCTGCTGCGTCTTCAAATAACGAACACCAGCCTTCATACTCTGCCACATAGATTCCTTTTCTTCCCCTTCAACCTTTTCTTTTCGATTAGCAAAAAGTTTGAAGTTCATCGTTGATTCAAGAATAATTGCAATACTTGAGGCAACCATGTAAATCATTAAGAATACTGGCATTGAAACTGCTCCATATAACAAACCACCAACAGCAGGGCTGCCAATTGAAGCAAAAGAAATCGACATTTGATTCAATGACATAGCTTTCTGAATTCTTTCTTTATTCACAAGCCCACTAATCGATGACGTAAAAGTTACACTAGAGAATGTAGATGTTAGCGATAAAATACAGGTAGTTGTATAAATGGCGATAAGGGATAAGCCAATATTTAAACTAACGATGAGAAGTCCACCAATCGCAAGCGTTGTGCCGATTTGTGCAAAAATAACCACTTTCTTCCTTGAAAAGTTATCCGCAACATAGCCTGCAAAAGGAGCAATTAAGGCACGTGGCAAAAGATTACAAATTAAGTTCGTAGCAAAACTCGTTGCCGAACCTGTCATTTGCAAAATATAAAAGCTGATCGCAAAGGCATACACTTGCGCCCCAAAGGCGGAAATCAGCTTACTAATTGTAAATGTCCATAAATGGTAGGTTGCCCTTTTCAGCTTCAGTACATCTTCCACTCAATCCACTTCCTTTAATAATTGTTTAATCTAATTAAACAAATCATATCATACTATATTCTTCCAGCGCAAGCAAAAAGTTTAACGTAATTAAACAAGCTAGAACAAACACCCCTTCCATTACTGCCTAAAGTTTAATATAATTAAACTAAAGACAAATTAGAGGAGTGTCGATTCGAAATGCTTGGAGAACGAATACGAACATTAAGAAAACAACAGAAAATGACACTTGAAGCTCTCGCAGGACATGAATTAACGAAAGGGATGCTTAGCCTCATTGAAAATAATAAAGCAAACCCCTCTATGGAGAGTTTACTGTATATTGCAAGCCGACTTGGTGTAGAGGTATCTGATTTATTAGAAGAAATAAGTTTACAGGAATTAAGAGCAATTCTTGAAAAAGCTGAAACCTTATATAACGAAAAAAAGATAAACTCTTGTAGTAATGGAACAGGCATTTCTAATGACAAGCAAATTATTGAGCTAATCACACCATATCTTTCAAAACTTGCACAAGGATATGAATCAGCACGCTTATTAGATATTTATAGTCGTAGTCTTTTTTATGAGAAAAAGGAAGGATGGCTGCTCTTTGCGGACAAGGCAGCAACCTTGTATGAAGAGATGAATCTTACAGCACAACGTGTAGATATCGGCATCTTTCGTTCAAAAGAAACATTTCTCGAACATAAATATTCAGAGTCATTATCAATTTTATTAACTGAACGTGCTAAAATCGAGGCGAGCTACAGCTATCTTGATCCGATGTCAAGACTCGATCTTGATTATCATGAAGCCGCTCTCCATTTTGCTGTCGGGGATACAAAATCAGCGATTCGTGTCATAGAAAATGCGATCGACCTTTCAAAAGAAAGCCGGATTTTCTACCGAATTGATGATTTGTATCGAATGGCTGCTGCACATGCAATGATGGAGAATAACATTGAAAAAAATGAGTATTACTCAAAGAAATTAAAATTATATGGAGAGTTTGCTGACGATTTGAATTCGATTTTATTTTATCATTTAATGAGCATTGACTCCCTTATTTATGAAAAACAAGAGTACGAACAAGCTCTGGAAAAGATTGATGCATTCCTTTTAGATCAGACAACTATCGAAATTTACAGACCATATCTCTATCTTGAAAAAGGAAAAGTATTATACTATCTTGAGAATTATTTAGAGGCACTTGAATGGCTTGAAAAAGTGAGCATTCCATCCGTTCTTCATCATCCGTTTGATTTATCACTTTTTAACGTAAAGGATTCTTATCAGGCACTTTGTCAGCTTGAACTAAAGAACTGGACTCAAGCCGCTCAATTTGCCAAAACGGCCATTGAACATTTTGAAACACTTCCAGATTCTCCATTTAAAGATTTTGCCATTGAAACATTTCACACCATTCAAGAAAAAAGCAATGACCCGAAGCGAGCAGAAAAATAGTTTTCTGCTCGTTTTTCCTTTACAGATTCTAAGTGGTAATGAAACAAAGCTTTTACTACTTACCCATTCACTTTTACCGCTACTTTCGAAAGCCTTCCTGAAAATAGAAATGCGAAAAATAGTAAGCAAATGATAAAGCCAATAACCCCATGCCAGCCGAAATGCGACCAGAAAAAGCCACCTGCTGTACCAGCAACACTTGAACCAAAATAATAAAAGAATAAATACAATGATGAGGCTTGCGCTTTTTCTGTTAGCGCACGTCGTCCGACCCAGCTGCTTGCTATCGAATGAGCACCGAAAAAGCCAAATGTGAAAATGGCGATGCCAATAATTTTTATCCATAACAGCTCGAAAAGGGTAATAATCGCACCAAAAGCCATGATGACAAGCCCGATCCAAAGAACCTTTCTCCGCCCCATTTTATCTGATAGCCGCCCCATCCATGTCGAACTAAATGTACCCGTTAAATAAACAATAAATATCCAGCCAACAATCGTTTGACTAAGTTCATACGGAGGTGCTAACAATTGAAATCCGATATAATTATAGAGGGTTACGAAGCTGCCCATTAAAAGAAAACCAATCAGATATAAACAGACTAACGCAGGATCCTGTAAATGACGAAATAATGATGCGAACAAACTTCGTAATTCCAGCGGCTTCGGAGAAAAATTTTTCGAATTGGGCAAATGACGCCAGAACCAAATACTAAGAATCAGACTGAGAACACCAATGCTTCCCATCGCAATTCTCCATGAAAAGAAATCCGTAACAGTCCCAGTAATAATTCTGCCTGCCATCCCACCAATCGAATTCCCGCTAATATAAATTCCCATCGCAATACCAAGACTTCGCGGATCCATTTCCTCACTTAAATAGGCCATTGCTATAGCAGGCAGCCCAGCCAGAACAATCCCTTGCAAGATGCGAAAACCAATTAAAGTAGAGAACGTTGGACTAAAAGCCGTAATCATAACAATAATGGCTGAGATAATTAACGAGGTTGTCATGACAATCTTCC
>JAEWDX010000116.1 GCA_023389895.1 Bacillota bacterium | reverse complement strand
GGCTAGAACGAGTGAATGATTCGTAATAATAAGATTCGCATTTAATGCTTCTTTCCGTGCTCTCAAGTAGAAATCTCTTGAGATCCATGATTTATTCTCTAAAAAAACCGTCTCATCATTTTTTATTCTACTCCAATAAATCATCCCACCACTCGACAAATTCACTTCATCAATATCTCCAGATGTTGTTTCGGTCAACCAAACAAGAATTTGCATCTTTGTCAAAATCGTATCATAATTATCATCATGTTCGGTCAATGATTGGACGAATTTAGGTAGGCTTAAATAATGACTTCGCCCTTTTAACAAAACAGCAGCAAAAGAAAAGGGAAGGATTTTCTTTAATTTCGGAATATCATTGATCAGCAATTGCTCCTGTAGCTGGATTGTGTATGTTGTAATGACGATAGGCTGTCCGTTTTCTTTACTAAATAACACAGCTGGTAATAAATAAGCTATTGATTTACCAACACCTGTCCCTGCTTCAATGATCGCCTTCAGTTGATCATTGAAGGCATGATAGACTGAATCCATCATTTGAAATTGGCCTACTCGCCGTTCAAAGGCGGGAAAAGCCTGTTTGAACAGAGTAATCTTTTCCTCCTCATCATAAGGATATGAAAAGCCGGCCTCAAATTGAGATTGCTCTATTTCATCCTTTTTCTTTAAGGCAATTCCCCGATAAATTTCTATCTCATCCGAAAGACTTTCAAATTTAGCTTCTTTACTCATGACTAAAACATCTAGTAATAAATGTAAATCGCTTTTTAATCCGCGAGAAAGCTTATATAACTGCTTTATTGTTTGCAATGGGAGGCTTTCCAATCGTTTTAAAAGCAATAATAAGAGCTCAGCAGTAACAAAAGCATCACTGTCTGCTTGATGTGGTCGTTCATGTGTTAGTCCTTCTCTTAGAGCAAGCTCGGATAATTGATAGCTATCAGCGGTCGGAATAATCGCTCTTGCCATTTCCACTGTATCTAAAATCGGTCCGTAAAATCCACTGTATCCCGCTTCAACCAATTCATCCTGTAAAAAAGAAAGATCAAATAAAACATTGTGGGCAACGAAATATCCTCCCTCTAAAAGAGTCAATACTTTCGGAGCAACTTCTGAGAAAGTGGGAGCTTCCTTTACCATTTCATCATTTATTCCTGTTAATTCTTCTATAAAGGGAGGAATCGAAATTCCGGGATTGACGAGTGAAGCATATTTCTCCGTAATTTGTCCACTTTCAATAACAACAACGGCAAATTGAATAATTTTATCACCCTTTTTCGGGCTGTTTCCTGTCGTTTCTAAATCAATGACAACATATTTATTACTCATATTACACACCTCAAATTATCAGTCAATCAAACGGTAACATAAAAACAGGAAAAGAAAAAGGGGTTAGAAAAACCAAAAAGCTGACGCATTTCAGTCAGCTTTTAAAAATACATATTACAGAACGGTTCTTTCTGGCTCTTTATGAATCATTTCAATGATGCGATTATGCTGATCCATGACAGCTATTTTAGGCTGGTGGGTCGATAGCTTCTCTTCAGGAACGAGTGCATATGAAATGATAATCACAGTATCTTCTACTTGAACGAGCCTTGCAGCTGCACCGTTTAAGCAAATAACGCCGCTCCCTCTTTCTCCAGGAATGATATAGGTTTCAAGTCTTGCACCATTATTATTATTAACTATTTGCACCTTTTCATTTTCTACCATTCCAACTGCATCAAGAATATCTTCATCAATCGTAATACTTCCTACATAATTTAAATTAGCTTCTGTTACAACTGCACGGTGAATCTTCCCATTCATCATGGTGCGAAACATGATGCTTCCTCCTTAATTTTCCAATCAATTTGACATTCAATCAATTTGAAAAATAATATTATCGATTAGCCTTGCTTGTGAAAATTTCACAGCTAAAGCAATAATCACTTTACCAGACAAATTTTCCACTTCCTGCAAATCGGGATAAGAAAGAATTTCAACATAATCAATCATTCCACCTGTTTTGCTTGAAATCATTTCCTTAAGGTTGGCAATTAATTCATCCTTATTTCGTTCCCCTTTATCAATGCTAGCTTTTGCCTGTAATAAACTTTGATAAAGTACTGGTGCTTCGTCCCTTTCTTTCGGTAGCAGGCGAACATTTCTTGAGCTCTTAGCAAGACCATCCGCTTCTCGAACAATATCTACCCCATTCATTTCAATTGGGAAGTTATAATCCTTGACAAGCGCTTCCACGATCGCAAGCTGCTGTGCATCTTTTTTTCCAAAATAGGCCTTGTCTGGTAACACAATATGAAAGAGCTTCGTTAACACTGTCACAACACCATCAAAATGTCCAGGGCGAGATTTCCCGCATAAAACATTTGTCCGCTTCTCAACATGCATCGTTAGAGAGGACTTAGTCGGATACATTTCCTCGACTGAAGGAGAAAAAATATAATCGACTTTTTCTTTATTCGCAAGCTCTTTATCTTTTTCAAAATCTCTTGGATATGTGTTAAAGTCTTCATTCGGACCAAATTGAATTGGATTCACGAATATGCTTA
>JAEWDX010000105.1 GCA_023389895.1 Bacillota bacterium | reverse complement strand
TTTGCAAGTAATGGAGCTGCCATATTCCCAGCTGCATTGCTAGAAGTAATAATATCTGAACCTACAAATGCAGCGGCACCGAAACCAAGGAAAATCGTCATCACATAGAAAATGCCAACAATCCAAGTTGCCCATATTACTGAACTTCTTGCTGTTTTCGCATCCTTTACGGTGAAAAATCTCATTAAAATATGAGGTAGCCCAGCCGTTCCGAGCACAAGGGCAATCATTAATGAAATCGTATCTAACGGAACTTTATACTTTACCCCTGGATTTAAATACGCTTCCCCAAGAGGTGTTGCCGTTTTCATTGTCGTAAACATTTCGAAAATATTAAAATGGAAGCGTGATAAAACTAAAAATGAGATAATGAGCGTTCCGATCATTAAGAGAGCAGCCTTGATAATTTGTACCCAGCTAGTCGCGGTCATCCCTCCGAACAAAACATAAACGGTCATCATGATCCCAACAATTAAAACTGCTAACCAATAATCAATATTAAATAACAGCTTAATTAAAGCCCCCGCACCAACTAATTGAGCAATCATGTAGAAGATTACAATCGTAATCGTATTTAAAGCTGCCGTCGCGCGAACTTTTTTAGCATTAAAACGTGAATTTATCATATCCGCTAGCGTGTATCTGCCAAGATTCCGTAGAGGCTCAGCAACAATAAACAAGACGACTAAATAAGCAACTAAATAACCGATACTAAATAAAAATCCATCAAACCCACTTAAAGCAATCGCCCCTGCAATCCCTAGAAAAGAAGCGGCGGATAAATAATCTCCTGATATTGCTAATCCATTTTGCCACCCTGTCAATCCACCGCCAGCAGTATAAAATTCACTTGCCGTTTTTGTCCTTTTCGCTGCATAATAAGTGATTGCAAGTGTGATCGCAACAATAATAAAAAATAAAATAATAACTGTGGCATTCATTACGCTTCTCTCCTCTCTATCTTTTCTTCCTTAAAGATGTCCTCTACCATTTGATCAAACGTTGTTGCTTTTTTCATATAGATCGTGGCAAGTGTCCATGTCATAACAAAAAGAAGAAGTGAATAAATCCATGCCCACGAAATATCCCCATATGCCGGTGTATCCAATATATCTGTATACGAAATTAATATCGGGAAAATTAAATACAACCCGAAAAAGAGAATAATTGAAGGGACTAAAAACCTCTTTTTAGCTTTCATCAGTACCTTATATTCCTTTGACTTTACCGTTTTTTCGAAATCTATCCCCTTTGTTTTGTGGTCACTTCCTTTTCCCAACATTGAATTCGCCATGCATTCATCCCCCTTTTTACTTTTATTCGAAATTGTCCGAATATATAAAATTTAATAAAAATACGGACATCTGTCAATTATTTTATTTCGAACTTTTGACAGATTATTTAATAAAAAAAATAAAAACACAATTCATGCATAGATGCATCACATTGTGTTTCAATACATGTCCATAAGATATTTATTTTTGGAAGCTGCCTAACATGTTGAAAAATTCATTGAGAAATTCGTGAAATAGCTTTGCCGTTGGGAGCATTTCACGGTCAGTTGGGACGATAACCCCTACTGTTCTCGTGACGACAGGATCGATAAGCGGAATTTTCACTGTTTGCCGAGGCAAGCTATCAATTAATGTAATTTCAGGAATGATGGTTACACCGAGTCCTGCTGAGACTAAGCCTTTAATCGCGTCAATATCCTCCCCTTCGAATAAAACATTGGGCTGAAAGCCTTGCTCACGACAAGCATTCATTGTTAGTTCTCTTAACACATATCCGTTTGGAAACAAGACGAAGGAGTCATCTCGTAGTTCACTTAATTTTAGTGCCTTTTTATTAGCAAGCAGATGTTTATTCGGTAAGAGGGCAACAATTTTTTCCGTAAATAGAATACTTCCTTCTACCTTTTTTTCTGTTCGGGGAACAGGGCCAAGCAATGCCATATCAATATCACCTTTGATGACACCATCAATTAGTTGATGGTAAGCACCTTGCTTAAGCTGATATTTCACCTCTGGATATTGTTTACGGAAGGCGGAAATAACTGTTGGCAAAGTATATGCTGCTAAACTACTTGGAAATCCAATATGAATGGTTCCCTTCTCCGGATCTAAATATTCCACTATTTCCCTTTTTGCATTTTCAATTACAGTCATCGCCTCCTCCATATATTCTAGGAAAATTTTCCCGATTGGTGTTAAACGAACATTTCTCCCTTCACGAATAAATAAATTTACTCCCAGTTCACTTTCTAAGTTAAAAATTTGTCGGCTAACTGCAGATTGTGCAACATGCAATGCATCTGCTGCCTCCGTCACATGCTCCCGCTTCGCAACCTCCATAAAATACTGGATTTGTCTTAGCTCCAAATTGCCCATCTCCTCAATTCATCTCATTACGGCATTAATCTTATCTATTATTCATATTGTTTAGATTGTTTTTTCATTATAAAATTTTTATATTAGAAAATCTATCCATTTTTCGAGAAAATTCACTTTACTTTTCTAAAAAACTGAAGGGGCTAGATAAATCTCTAACTTCAAAACGGTCAGATTTCGCTTTAATAAAAGAACAGAAAGGGTTGATAAAGTATGCAAACACTCGAGGAAGTGAAAAAAAATGAAACGAAAGTAGCCATTGATTATGTCAATAAAGTGTTTGATTTAGTAAAGGCACGCAACCCATTCGAATGCGAATTTCATCAAGCGGTTAAAGAAATTTTTGATTCATTGGTACCGATTTTTTCAAAACACCCAAAATATATCGAGCATAATATTTTAGAAAGAATCGTCGAACCTGAAAGAATGATTACCTTCCGTGTCCCTTGGACAGATGATAAAGGAAAAGTGCAGATTAATCGTGGTTATCGTGTTCAGTATAGCAGTGCAATCGGTCCGTATAAAGGCGGTATCCGTTTTCACCCCTCCGTTAATTCTAGCATCATTAAATTCCTCGGATTTGAACAAATCTTCAAAAACTCCTTAACTGGTCAGCCTATCGGTGGTGGAAAAGGTGGGGCAGATTTTGATCCAAAAGATAAGTCTGATGGAGAAATTATGCGTTTTACCCAAAGCTTTATGACAGAGCTATGCAAATACATTGGGGAAAATGTTGATGTACCTGCTGGTGATATCGGAGTTGGTGCTAGAGAAATCGGCTATATGTTCGGGCAATACAAGCGTATTCGTGGCGCCTATGAGGCAGGTGTCATCACGGGGAAGGGGCTTGGTTATGGGGGCAGTCTCGCACGTAAAGAAGCTACTGGTTATGGCACTGTCTATTTCGTTGAAGAAATGCTGGCTGATAAGGGACTTAGCTTTAAAGGAAGCACTGTCATTGTTTCAGGCTCAGGCAATGTAGCCATTTATGCCATGGAGAAAGCAATTCAACTAGGGGCGAAAGTGATCGCCTGCAGTGACTCGAATGGGTATATTTATGATGAAAATGGCATCAATTTTGAAACGGTTAAAAGATTGAAGGAAATGGAATATAAAAGAATCTATGAATATATAAAAGAGCACCCACATGCTCAATATGTTGACGGCTGTTCTGGCATCTGGTCTCTTCCGTGTGATATCGCTCTTCCTTGTGCAACTCAAAATGAAATTGATGAATGTTCAGCTAAAATGCTCATTGCTAATGGAGTAAAAGCAGTTGGGGAAGGGGCAAATATGCCATCCACATTAGAAGCCATTAATATATTTTTGAAAAGCGATACCCTTTTTGCACCAGCAAAAGCAGCTAATGCGGGTGGTGTAGCAGTTTCCTCCTTAGAAATGGCACAAAACAGCGCTAGACTTTCCTGGACTTTTGAAAAAGTAGATAAGAAATTACATGCGATTATGACAAATATTTATCGCAGCAGTATAAGGGCAGCAGATGAATACGGCTATCCAGGTAATCTCATCATTGGCGCTAATATCGCAGGCTTTACACGTGTTGCCGATGCAATCATCGTCCAAGGCGTCGTATGATTGTTTCCATTAAATTTACAAGTTGATAGGAAGTATACGTTTACCGATAATCATTATTCGCAAAAAACTTCACCTCCTATTTGTAAATGCTTATGTGCTAAAATATCCTTTCATCATTCGCACTGTCAGTTTATCATGTGTGAAATCTAGGGGTTATATGAAACACATAAGCATTTTTTCTTTGTCCGCATGAATTGTATTTCTCTTGTTTAGACTATACTTATGCGAGGATACTATTTGGAAAAAAATTATATCGTAATTTCCAAAAAATAATGTTAGAATATTTTTAGTATAAAAATTATTTTAAAAACATTTTTTATACTAAAACAAAGGGGGAAAGTAAATGTCAAACGTTTCACTACAACTCGTTGCCATTGGGATTTATATGGCCGCTATGCTATTCATCGGTTGGTACTCCTATCGGAAAACAAGTAATCTTACTGATTACATGCTCGGTGGGCGTTCACTAGGACCAGCTGTAACTGCATTAAGTGCTGGCGCCGCGGATATGAGCGGCTGGCTCTTAATGGGATTACCGGGAGGAATTTATGTTAGCGGTTTAGCTGATGCATGGATAGCGATCGGTTTAACGATTGGAGCCTATTTAAACTGGTTGCTCGTTGCACCTCGATTACGTACTTATACACAAGTTGCAAACGATTCCATTACTATTCCAGGATACTTAGAAAATCGCTTTAAAGATTCAACGAAATTATTAAGAATTATATCTGGTATTGTTATTCTTGTCTTCTTCACATTTTATGTGTCATCTGGAATGGTAGCTGGAGCAGTATTTTTCAAAAGTTCATTTGGGGTTGAATATCATACTGGACTGTTCATTGTCGCTGGGGTAACAGTTGCCTATACATTATTCGGTGGGTTCCTTGCCGTTAGCTATACGGATTTTATTCAAGGACTTATGATGTTAATCGCATTGTTGCTTGTCCCGATTTTAGCCTTATCACATGTTGGCGGTTTCAGTGGTACATTTGCAACAATTCGTGAAATTGATCCGACACTACTCGATTTCTTTAAAGGCACAACGACAATTGGGATTATTTCTGCGATGGCATGGGGACTTGGTTATTTCGGACAACCGCATATCATCGTTCGTTTTATGGCGATTACATCTGTTAAAGAAACAAAAAATGCCCGTCGAATTGGGATCGGTTGGATGATTTTCTCCTTACTTGGAACTATTTTTACTGCCTTAATTGGACTAGCATTTTTCCGTCAAAACCCACAGTTTACATTAGCTGACCCAGAGGCTATTTTCCTTACTTTAGGACAAATTGTTTTCCATCCGTTATTTGCAGGATTTTTATTAGCGGCTGTTCTCGCTGCGATTATGAGTACGATCGCTTCACAGTTAATTGTTACTTCTAGTGCATTAACAGAGGATTTATATAAAGTATTGTTTAGAAGAAACGCAACTGATAAAGAATATGTTTTCTTTGGCCGGATGGCTGTATTAGCGGTAGCGCTTATCGCTGCATATCTTGCATTCGAACAAAACGATACAATCCTCGGGCTTGTAGCTTATGCATGGGCAGGCTTCGGAGCTGCATTTGGTCCGACAATTATTCTCAGCTTATACTGGAAGCGTATGACTAGCTGGGGTGCAATGGCTGGGATGATTGCAGGTGCGATAACGGTTATTATTTGGAAGAATGTTGGACTTGGGGAAACGTTATATGAAATCGTTCCTGGTTTTATCATTAACTTAATTCTTCTTATTATTGTAAGTTTAATTACTTATCGACCTAATGAAAAAATCGAAAAAGAATTCAATGAAAGTATTCGCCTATTGAAAAGTGAATAATCATTAAGGGCTGCTTAGAGAGTCGATAGCTGACTCAGAGAGTAGCCCCTTTCTAATAACAAACTGAGTATTTTTAAATTAATTCCATTAGAAAAAACTCTGAGCCCCCACCCAGAGTTTTTCTAAAACGTTCGTCCTCATAAACTATATGTTTAAATCCCCTATTACCTGTCGTTAAGCTTCTACTGCTGATTTCAGCATCGTCCCATCCTTTGCAAAATCAGTATGCCATGAAAAGGCCTTTTCTAACACATGTGGTGTATGACCACCTCTTGTCAGTGCCTCTTTATAATATTCACGTAATGGCTCGCGATACATTGGGTGTGCACAATTTTCAATAATGAGTTCGACCCTTTGTCTCGGTGCTAAACCTCGTAAATCTGCATAGCCTTGTTCTGTTACAATTACATCAACATCGTGCTCCGTATGATCAACATGAGAAACGAAAGGAACAATGCTTGAAATATTTCCGCCTTTTGCAATTGATTTCGTTACGAAAATAGCAAGACGTGCATTTCTAGCAAAATCACCTGAGCCGCCAATTCCATTCATCATATTTGTACCAAGCACATGTGTTGAATTCACATTTCCATAAATATCAAGCTCTAATGCCGTATTGATGGAAATCAAGCCAAGCCTGCGAATAATTTCTGGATGATTGGAGATTTCCTGTGGACGCATAATGAGCCGATCACGATATTTTCCAAAATTCGAAAAAACCTCTTTCATTTTTGCCTCTGAAAGAGTAATCGAACAGCAAGAGGCATAGCGTACTTTTC
>JAEWDX010000044.1 GCA_023389895.1 Bacillota bacterium | reverse complement strand
GGCTATTCCAAAACGAACCTGTTATTGCCGCAACAGGAGTATCTGGTGGGCCATTTGAAGCAAATGGAAGACTTGTGGCTGATTTTGATATTTTGCATGATGATCTGTGGATGGGACAGGAATCGTATGAAAAAGCACATCGAGTTCTAATTGAGGAAGCTGTACAAGCCGCTTTAAGAAAGGGGAATTTACGAAAGGAGGACATTCATTTTTTTATAGCTGGTGATTTAATCAATCAAATAACCCCGACGAGCTTAAGTGCGCGGACAAATAAAATACCTTATCTCGGGATTTTTGGTGCTTGTTCAACGTCAATGGAAGGGCTTGCGCTGGCTTCCTATATTATTAATTATCAAGGTGCCAAGCATATTATTACGGGAGCATCAAGTCATAATGCTGCTGTTGAGCGTCAATTTCGGTATCCAACCGAATATGGAGGACAAAAGCCACCTACTGCTCAGTGGTCAATTACCGGTGCTGGGGTTGGGCTTATTTCCGAAAATAAAGGCAATCTTCATTTACCAGTCACAACATCAGCAACTATCGGCCAAGTTGTTGATATGGGTTTAACAGATCCTTTTAATATGGGGGGAGCAATGGCACCAGCTGCGGCCGAAACAATTACCGCTCATTTTAGAGACTTACGAATCGATCCTTCATATTATGATTTAATTGTTACTGGTGATTTGGGGGAAATTGGCCAAAGTACAACGTATGAACTTTTAAGAAATAACGGCTTGAATATTGAAAAGGAAAAATTCAAGGATTGCGGTTTAATGATTTATAAGGAGGACCAGCCTGTTCATTCTGGAGGAAGTGGAGCGGGCTGCTCAGCGACAGTTCTTTATGGTCATTTGCTTAATGAAATGAAAAAAGGTGTTTACAAAAGAATTCTTTGCGTTGCAACAGGAGCATTATTATCGCCATTAACCTTTCAGCAGGATGAAACGATTCCTTGTATCGCACATGCCGTTTCGATAGAAATGAAGGGATAGAAAAGGTTAATGCGGGATAAAAGGAGGAGAAGTCTATGCTGCCAATGTTTTTTTGGGCCTTTGTTATTGGAGGCATTATTTGTGTCATTGGTCAATTACTATTCGATGTAGCTAAACTTACCCCTGGTCATACATTAAGTTTGCTTGTTATCATTGGGGCAATAATTGGCGGCTTCGATCTTTACGACCCGCTTATTGATTTTGCGGGTGCCGGTGCAACGATTCCGATTACAAGCTTCGGAAACTCACTCGTTCATGGTGCGATGAATGAAGCGGAAAAACATGGACTTGTTGGCGTTTTGACAGGGATGTTCGAGGTGACGAGCTCTGGAATTTCCGCGGCAATCATCTTTGGTTTTATTGGAGCACTTCTATTTAAGCCAAAAGGATAGTTTGTTGATTTTTAAATCAATGATTCACCATTAGCGCCCACCTTCATACTATATTAAATGAAACTTAGGAAGGGCGTGAAAGCTTAATATGGATAATAATTTTTTTAAAAATATTGAAAAGAAAACGGGCGTTAATATGAACGATATATTTGAGCTAGCCAATTCATTACAAAATTCCAATTTTAAAGATGAGCAGACAGTAAGAAATATTATTCGCCGTGTCTCTCAAATTGCAAATAGACCTGTTGCGAAAGAAACGGAAGACAAAATCATTCAATCGATTGTTGCGGAAGGAAAGCAGCTTGACTTTGGTACAATTGCCCAAATGATAAATAAAAAATAATGGCTATTATGGTCATAAAACCCAATTACTCTTCGAATATATATATAAAGGGAGTAGTGAAAGGGGAGTGGCTTAAATGGGCTATATTGCACCGATCACAAATTACCAATATGAACAATATGCTGAACGAACAGTGATGAAACGATATAATCCGTATCAGTTTGTTCCAATTAGTACGATTAAGGCACCAGTAAACCCGCGAGAATATGATGAGCAAAATGAGACAGCTTTTTTTAGAAGGCGCTCTCATAAAATGACGCCTCCTATTAAACCAAGCGAAAAAGTGATAGAACAGATCTATAGCGAGGTCACTGGAACAGGAAGCTTATACAATGAATCTGTGTAAATAAAGAGGCAATCCTAGCGATAATGGATTGCCTCTTTTCTATGTTATTGCAACTGATTAAGTGGTTTATAAATGTTTTTCCATTGTCCGGTGCGGGATTCCAGCATCAAAAAATTCATCAGAAATTATTTCGTATTTTAATTTGCGATAAAATGGAATTGCATGTGTTTGCGCATTTAGTTTTACAATAAAAATTCCTTGCTTTCTTGCATGCTCTTCAATCGCATCCATGATGATCTTCCCAGCACCAGATTTACGCTTCTCCTTTAGAACACAAATTCTCTCTACCTTGCCAATCTCATTTATGGTGCGGAGCCTGCCTGCCCCAATAGGTATTTGCGCTTCATCGTAAAGGACAAAATGAACAGCCGAGTCATCATATTGATCGATTTCTTCAGCCTCTGGAACGTGCTGTTCATGAATAAAAACCGTTTTTCTTACTGAAAAAGCATCTTCTAGCTGCTGTTGATTATTGACAATTTTTACGATCACTTCTATCTAATCCCTTCCAAGTCTGAATGTTTCATAAACGGTCCAAGTACCATTTTCTAGCTGATAAAGAAGGTGAAATCTATCGATTACCTCTTCATGAGTGAATTGTTCCATTCTTAATGAGCTATATATATCTGCATGTTCGGCATCTGAAAGCTTTTGTCCGATTGTAATATGAGGGATGAATGTATATTCAGGAATATTTGTACTAATTTTTGCGTTAATTTCTGTTTGGAGATGATTGAGCTCATCTGAACTCTCAATTTTGAAATAAATAACATTATGAACAGGTTTAAATGAGCTGAATTTTTTTGTGCTAATTTGAAATGGCTGAAAATGAGTAGAGATTTCGTCTAATTGTACAGTTAATTGTTCGATTTGTTCTTCTGTAGCATCAAATGCAGATTTTAACGTAATGTGAGGGGGAATAAGCGAATAATTTCGATCGTAACGTTTACGGTAGGAATTAGCTAAATCTTGCATTTTTTTCGATGGGAAAATGACGATACCTAATTTCATTTGAATACCTCCATATTCGAATTTAGTATTTTTAAACCACTACCATATCTTTATAAAAAAACAGGGTAATTATTTTTAACTATTATATCAAATTTTCATATTTTAAAGTGTAATAATTCCATTTCCGATAAATTTAAGCGAACATCATTTTTAATGCTCGTTTTAGATCAGGCTGCCAAAAGGTCCATGTATGATTTCCTGCAAATTCATCATAAAAATAGGAGGATTTTTTCTGCTTGAAAAGGTTAGCAAGCTCCCTATTTGGAGTTAAGAAATCCTTTACCTCATTTATTGTTGTTTGGACCTTCGTTTCCTCCTTGCCAATGACATGATAAATATGGATTAAATGAGGCTCCTGCATTTTTTCTACTTTTTCTAAAACAGTATGATCAACCATTGGAGATTGAAGGATAACTTTGCCAAAGGTATGCGGATACTGAAGGGCTGTCATTAATGAAACGGTTGCAGCAAGTGAATCCCCCATAAGTGCTCTCCCCATTCCCATTTGAAAAGTCGGAAATTCCTTGTCCAAAAAAGGTACAAGCTCATGAGCAAGAAAGCGAATATACGCTTCATGCTTGTCTCCGTCTGGATGATACTTCCTTCTTCGATCATGGACATCTTTATATGGAATTCCAACAATTATAATATTTTCAATTTCCTTCTTATTTAATAACTCGTCTGCCGTACGACCAATTCGTCCAAGCTGAAAATAGTCTTTGCCGTCTTGTGCAATAATAATGGAATATTTATATAAAGGAGAAAATGAAGCCGGTAAATAAATGAGTATCGGTATATCTTCTCCTAATTCTTTGCTAGTAAAAGTAAAGTCTTTCATAATCCCTCTCGGATTTTCCATTGAAAAGCCACCTTTTCGTAAAATGATGAATCTTTCCTGATATTCTACCATATGTTATTTCTAAATGCTTATCTCGTTTAGAAAAATTTTTGATACTGAAATTCCAGTTCATGCAATTGTTTTTACATGAATAATGAATGAGAGAAGTGGCAATGAAATAATTTATTGACAATTCGGACAATCGTTATGTTAAAATATAGTTTAATAAACTAATAAAGGGGGATTTATATGAAAAGGAAGAGTTTTCTTCTTTCATTTGTGTTATTGTTAGCGCTATCAGTGGTTCTTGCTGCTTGTGGAGGGGATAAGAAGGAGAAAGTAGATGGCGAAGGGAGCAATGGGGGAGAAGCTGCGGAAAAACCTGAGTTTATTAGTATTGTAACAGGTGGAACTGGTGGTACATACTTCCCTCTCGGTGGTGCTTTCGCCAAAATTATCGAGGATGAAACGGGTATTACGTCCAATGCTGAAACATCTGGTGCGTCTGCAGAAAATATGAATACATTGAAAGACGGGAATGCAGAAATTGCCTTTACCCAAACAGATATCGCTTCTTATGCGAAAGATGGAAAGCTAATGTTTGAAGGCAGCACAGTTGATAATGTTAGTGCAATTGGTACTCTTTATCCTGAAACGATTCAAATCGTCACAACAGCTAAGTCTGGAATTAAGTCTGTTGAAGATTTAAAAGGTAAAAAGGTGTCTGTAGGTGCACCTGGGTCAGGTACTGCGGCGAATGCCGAGCAAATTCTTGAGATTTATGGATTAACATTCGATGATATTAAGAAGCAGGACTTATCATTTGATGAATCAACAAGTGGAATTCAAGATGGGGCAATTGATGCAGCATTCGTTACAGCTGGTACACCGACTGGCGCTGTTGAAGGACTTTCAGCAACTGAGGATGTTGTGATCATTCCAATCGCTCAAGATAAAATTGACGCTCTAATCGAAAAATATCCGTATTATATTAAGGAAGAAATTCCCGCTGGTACTTACAAGCTGAAAGATGCAGTAACATCTGTTGCTGTTCAAGCGATGTTAGTTGTTGCAAATAGCCTTGATGATGAAACAGTTTATGAGATCACAAAAGCCATTTTCGAAAATACAGATAAAGTAGTACATGCAAAAGCAAAATTAATAAAAGCTGAAAATGCACTTAACGGTGTTGGTATCGAGGTTCACCCTGGTGCACAAAAATATTTTGACGAGAAAGGCATTAAAGCTCAATAAAGTGAAACTTCAATAAGTGGGGGTTTTCCGAAGCACAGGACGCGCAAGTGCCGACGTTGCCACAGGACGTGGTGTTCTTAGTCGGCCCCCATCCCCCACTTAGAATTTTTTGCTTCCACAACCTCTTGAAGTGGGGGTCTTACAGCCCGTTAATGCGGGATAATTCGCTTTAAATAATTGGCCGGCTATATAACCAATGTGAAGGTTATTATTGCCGGTCAAAATTCGCTTATTATACATTTGCTAGAATATAGGCGGGATTTAAATGGAAAGAAGAAAGTTAGCCAGCAGAAAAATTATTCTGCTGCTCCTCATCTTAATATCCATCATCGTATTGTTGCTCCTTCCCATTAGGAAGTCACTTGTTTTTCAATATCAAGATACTGGGCAGCTGCTTGCTTATATCCCTTTCTCGAAGGAAGAAAAGTTTGAAATCAAGTATACACACTCAATCCATCTATCTGATGTCGTTGAGAGTTATCAAATTACGAAGAAAGGATATATCAAGCAATATGAGCTTATGTATAAGGAATTTGCTATTGGAATGCCCGAAAATGCCTCAGATGGTGAGATTTTTGAACATAAGGATGGGAAATATTATTTGAAGAATATGAACCGTCAGTTTCCTTTTTTTGATCTTCGGATTGGACAAGTTAGGGCAAATCATACAGTCATTTATAAAAATATAGAATATCCGCTTGGAAAATATATTGAACCAGGAACTTGGGTTCGTCTAAAAATAGAAAAATTAAATCTTTTACAGCAGTTGAAAGGAGTGAATATCCTTGAGCAATCAACATGAAACATTATCTCAAGAGGAACAGCAAGCATTATTAGAGAAATACGATCCTGAAGCCGGAACGAGAAAATTAAAAGGGATTCTTGGCTGGGTTGTTTTTTTAGGTTTACTGTCCTTTTCTTTATTTCAGTTGTATACCGGTATTTTTGGGGTGCTCACAGCACAGATACAACGTTCTATTCACTTAGGCTTTGCGCTCGCACTTATTTTCTTATTATTTCCAGCAAGAAAAAAAGATCGGGGAAGGAGGCATAAGCCTGCATGGTTTGATATTATTTTAGCTCTTGCTGCAGTTGCAGTTGGTGCTTATTGGCCGTTAATGATTGATGATCTAGTCATGCGTGTAGGACGCTTAACAGATCTTGATTTCTATATTGGTTTAATGGCGATTATCCTTGTGTTAGAGGCCACTCGCCGTGCCGTCGGACTACCGATTACGATTATTGCTGGCTTGTTTTTGGCATATGCTATCTTCGGTCCATATATGCCAGGATTTTTGGCACATCGAGGATTGGATTTAAAGCGACTCGTCCAGACCATGTTCTTTACAACGGAAGGGATTTTAGGAACACCATTAGGGGTGTCATCAACCTTTATCTTCCTGTTCTTATTGTTTGGTGCTTTTCTTGTCAAAACGGGAGTAGGGCAATATTTTAATGATTTAGCATTGTCGATTGCGGGTAAACAAATTGGTGGACCAGCAAAGGTAGCGATTTTTTCTAGTGCATTACAAGGAACGATAAGCGGGAGCTCTGTTGCCAACGTTGTAACCTCAGGTTCATTTACGATTCCGATGATGAAAAAATTAGGATATAAGAAGGAGTTTGCTGGCGGAGTTGAAGCAGCTGCCTCAACTGGAGGTCAGCTTATGCCTCCGGTTATGGGGGCCGCAGCCTTTTTAATGGTAGAATTTATTGGTGGGATCACATATTGGGAAATAGCAAAAGCAGCCGCGATTCCTGCCTTGCTTTATTTCACGGGAATTTGGATTATGACTCACTTTGAAGCAAAAAGGGTAGGATTACGCGGGCTTAAAGACGAAGAGATGCCCAATAAGAAAGAAGTCTTATCTAAGATTTATTTATTATTGCCAATTCTGGCTGTTATTTTTCTTTTAATGAGTGGAATGACTGTTGTTCGTGCAGCATTATGGTCAATTGTTGTCACGATTGGAGTCAGTGCTATTCGTAAAGAAACAAGAATTAGCTTTAAAGATGCGATAGATGCGCTTGTTGACGGAGCAAGAACAGCGCTTGGCGTTGCGGCGGCAACAGCAGCTGCCGGGATTATCGTTGGCGTTGTTACAAAAACTGGTTTAGGTTTAAAGCTTGCGAACGGTTTACTTGATATTGCGGGCGGTGCGTTGATTCCTACCCTAATGTTAACAATGCTTGCAGCTCTTGTTCTTGGAATGGGTTCGCCAACCACCGCTAACTATGTTATTACATCAACGATTGCAGCACCTGCGATTATCTTATTAGGCGTACCTGATCTTCCAGCCCATCTATTTGTATTTTATTTCGGGATCATTGCTGATATTACACCACCAGTTGCTTTAGCGGCATTTGCTGCTGCCGGTGTATCTGGAGGAGATCCAATAAAGACCGGGGTCAATTCATCAAAGCTTGCGATTGCCGCCTTTATTATTCCATACATGTTTGTTCTTTCCCCAGAGCTCTTAATGATTGATACAACATGGTATTATTTAATTTGGGTTGTATTTACTGCATTGGCAGGGATGACAGCGATCGGTGCAGGTGTAATCGGCTATTGGTTTAGAAGGTTAAGCTGGTATGAGAGAATCCTTAGTTTAATTGGGGGAATTCTACTGATCTATCCAGAAGGATTTTCCGACATTGTTGGTTTAATCATGTTTGGGGTTGTGATTGCCCTTCAGTTGATTTTTAAACATAAGGATCAAACACCTCATGTCCAAACAGCATAAGAAGGTAAGGAAGCCATTGAATTGGCTTCCTTTTTTAGTAGATTAAGTATATAATTGTCAACGTAAAAGAAAAACGAATCATCATCATTTTCATTGTACTAAGACATTTGCGTTTTTATGAATGGAATTGTTTTATTAGTTTTGGATTTGAAGGGAAAAATGTTTGAGAGAGGGTAACGGTTTTTTTATGAAAATATTTCAATCTAATCATGTAAGTAAACGGATTGATACTAAGCTAATCTTAAAAGATATTTCACTAGTAATCGATCATGGTGAGAGGATCGCAATTGTTGGTCATAATGGTTCCGGTAAAAGTAGTTTATTAAAGCTTATCTGTGGACTTTACGAACCATCGAAAGGGAAGCTAATTAGGTCCACTCTGAAAATTGGTTATGTTCCTGAGCATTTTCCAGAGAATATCCGTTTTACAATTATGGAGTACTTATTGTTACTTGGAAAAATGAGTAATAAAAAGCAGGAAACATTACATAAAGCAATAGATAACTTAGCTAGACATTTTGAAATTGAAGCTTTTTTAAATACTCCTTTAAAAAACTGTTCAAAAGGAACGAAGCAAAAAGCAGGAATCATTCAAGCTCTCCTTCTTGATCCAAAACTGCTAATAATGGATGAACCGTTGACTGGATTAGATGAAAAGGCTCAAGCTGAGCTATTGAGGCAGCTAAGCTTACTTGACAGTACAATTACAATTGTATTTGCGGTGCACGATTCCTTCTTAGTTGATAACTTAGCGAACAGAGTGATAACAATGGAGAATGGAAAATTGATAAAAGATATTGTGAATGAAAAAAAGCGATTGTATCGAGTTATAACAGTTTCAACTGAAAAAAGCATGCTCAAGGAAATAGCTCATTTAGAAATAAAAGATATTTCCGATTCAATTATGGAGATCAGTGTTCCTAGTGAAGAATCTGATACAATTTTGGCTTTGCTGCTGAAAAAAGGTTGTTCTATTTTAAAGTTAAAAGAGAAGAGGTAGAGGATTGAAAGCTTTTGTACGATATCAGCTAATTAGCTATATTCGAACTTTGAAATTTATTCCATCTGCTGCAATATTTTTAGTATGGGTGTTTATTTTGTATGCTTATAAGAATGTTCCCATTCTTAGCAGTTATGCTGTTTCATCGATTGCCCTTTATTTAACGATTGCCTGGATTACGATGTCCATTTTTACGATGGAAGAAGAAAGCGAGAAGCATATTCTGTTTGCCCATCTGAAGAGTAAGGGGAGATTCCTTGCTGGAAAGTGGATTGGTCTTCTTATTATTATGTTCATTCTCGCTCTATTTGCTATTTTCTATCCACTCATAATTGGAAGTTTTTTTCGGAAAATGACAGTTGGAGACTATGGAATGGCTTTTTACAGCCATATTATTTTTGCGTTTTTTGGTATTTTAGTAGGAACGTTATTTTCGGCAACAACATTATCATTGAAGAAATATGCTTGGCTATCTGCTGTTTTTGTTATTATCGCTTCACTTGCCACAAAGTCATTAATCGAGTCGTTCCCGTTTTTAGAATGGATTGTATGGATATTTCCCCCAGTATTCAAAGTGATTAAGTACATGGAAGATCCAATAATAGTTGATATCTCATTCATGATTGATTTAATATTTGTCCTTCTCTATACGTTAGGAATAGCAGTATTGACATTTTTTCTTTTTAAACGGAAAGAAAGGTAATAATAGATTGACTTCCTTGTAACGTTATTATATATTTATAAGTGTCTTTATTAAGATAAGATTTTATGAATATGCTGATTCCGTAGCTCAGCTGGGAGAGCGCTACCTTGACAGGGTAGAGGTCGCTGGTTCAAGCCCAGTCGGAATCATTGGGTGCCAAACCCGTAGGAACCTTTCGGAACAAAGGGTTCCCAGTAAAAAAGACTGTCTCATCAGGGGCGGTCTTTTTTCATGGTTTTAGCTAAAAGTGACCAACGAGTGACCAATTCAAAGTAATTCATTAAATACATCACTAGCCTTCTCGTCATCTTTCTCTGTTATATGAGAATATGTGTTTAATGTTGTTTTGATATTTTTGTGACCAAGACGCTTTTGAACAATCTTCATATTGACTCCTTCACTCAATATATATGATGCTGACGAATGCCGAAGATCATGGAACCTAATTC
>JAEWDX010000002.1 GCA_023389895.1 Bacillota bacterium | reverse complement strand
GTGTTTAGTCGGTGTCAAGACACTTAATAGCAATCAATCTGGTCAGGAAATGCTGAAGACAGAACTATGCATCAATACCATGCTTGATATCATGTTTGGCAAAAGCTCAAGTCATTATAATGCGCTTTATAATGATGGATTGATCGATGATACATTCTCTTATGATTATTCACAGGAGTCTGGCTTTGGGTTTGTAATGGTTGGTGGCGATACGAGTGAGCCTGATAAGTTAGCTGAATCGCTAACAGCATTGCTTTTAAAAGCAAAAGAAAAAGGAAGTATTACAGCTGAAGGCCTTGAACGGACAAAAAAGAAGAAAATTGGTTCGTTCCTGCGTGCGATCAATTCACCAGAATATATTGCTAACCAATTTACGAGATATGCTTTTAATGAGATGAACTTATTTGATGTTGTCTCTACTCTAGAAAAGATTACACTACATGATATTGAAAAAATCACTAATGAATTTATTGCTGAGGATAGAATAACTGTTTGTCAAGTTGTTCCGAAAAAATAAGCGTATGAAGAAATTTGTATTAATTACGGGAGCAAGTGGAGGAATTGGCGGGGCAATAGCTGTAAAACTAGCAGAAGAAGGATATTCCTTATATTTACATTATCATAAAAATAAACGGGCAATTGAAATGTTGCTACATGAACTTCAACCATATGGTGGGGAATATATCCCGATCCAAGCAGATCTTTCTACGAATAATGGATATAAAAAAATGGTAAAAAGCATTTTTTCAATTGATGCAATTATTCAT
The DNA here is from genome assembly GCA_023389895.1 of Bacillota bacterium. Classification (GTDB taxonomy): domain Bacteria; phylum Bacillota; class Bacilli; order Bacillales; family Cytobacillaceae; genus Cytobacillus. The sequence continues at coordinate 6,263 of JAEWDX010000002.1, read as the reverse complement.
AATAGTGGAACTGGTTATTCTGGACTTTTAACCGATCTAAAAGATGAAGAACTGGAAGATTTAATGAATTTGCATGTTAAAACACCGCTCCTTTTAACAAGGCAGCTCTTGCCGAAATTATTAGCAAAAAGGGAAGGAAATATCGTCGTTATTTCATCCATTTGGGGGCAGACGGGTGCAGCTTGTGAGGTAGCTTATTCTACTGTAAAAGGTGCGCAACTTGCATTTGTCAAAGCATTAAGTAAGGAATTAGCTTTTAATGGTATTAGAGTGAATGCAGTTGCACCTGGTGCTGTTCAAACAGCGATGATGGAAGGCTATTCATTCGAGGAACTGGAAATGATTAAAAATGAAATCCCGATGGGCAGGCTAGCATCTCCAGATAATATTGCCGATTCAGTTCTTTTTCTTTTATCAGATAAAGCCTCTTATATTACTGGACAGATACTAGCAGTAAATGGTGGCTGGTATATTTAAAATTGACAAGAAGATTCTATAATTAAGTACATATTTTTCTCCCCTTATATTCACAATAACAATGTACAGTTGTACAACAATCATAAAGGAGGATAATCATATGTCTATACTTGATAATTGGCAGCAGTGGAAGGATTTCTTAGGTGATCGACTCGACCATAGTGAGGATCAAGGAGTGAGTAAAAATACAATTAATAATCTTGCCTATCAAATTGGCGATTATTTAGCAAAGCAAGTTGAGCCGAAAAATGAACAGCAAAGAGTCCTTTCTGATCTTTGGTCTGTAGCGAGCAAAGAAGAGCAGCAAGCGATTGCGAACATAATGGTAAAGCTAGTCGACAATAACAGTATAAAATAATGAATCGTTCTAATGAGGAGGGGGAAACCTCTCTTTTTTCTTTACATCTTTTCTTTTTTCAGTTTTCGACTATTTACACTTGTTTTTCCTTTCATCTTTAAGTGAAATCATTTATGATAAAGGAGGTAGTTGCTAGGTTGTAGCAATTGTTGTGAGGGAGGCTTGAAAATGGGTAAAACTGAATGGTATTTAGAATATGAAATTCAAAAGGATAGGCCAGGATTGCTTGGTGATATTTCATCTTTACTCGGAATGCTCTCCATTAATATTGTTACAATTAACGGTGTGGAAAAAGGGCGAAGAGGATTATTAATATTAGCTGAAGATGATGAACAGATTGTTCGTTTAGAATCTATTTTACATACAATGGATACAATTAAATTAATTAAGTTGCGGATTCCGAAATTAAGAGATCGATTAGCTGTAAGACATGGAAGATATATTCGTCAAGATGCTGATGATAAAAAAACATTTAGATTCGTAAGGGATGAACTTGGAATATTAGTTGACTTTATGGCAGAATTATTTAAGACGGATGGACACAAACTAATTGGGATAAGAGGAATGCCGCGTGTGGGGAAAACGGAATCGATTGTTGCTGCTAGTGTGTGTGCGAATAAGCGTTGGCTATTTGTCTCTTCCACGCTCTTAAAGCAAACGATTCGCAATCAATTGATACAAGATGAGTATAATGAAAATAACTTATTTATTATTGATGGTATTGTCTCTTCAAGAAGGGCGAATGAACGCCATTGGCAGCTCGTTCGTGAAATTATGAAAATGCCTTCTGTCAAAGTCGTTGAGCATCCAGATATATTCGTTGAAAATACAGAGTATTCTTTGGAAGACTTTGATTATATTATCGAGCTAAGGCATGATCCAGAAGAAGAAATTACATATGATATCGTTGACAAAACAAAAATGTTTTCTGAAGCTGATTTTGGTGGCTTTGATTTTTCTTAAGTTGGAAGGTGTTAAAATTGACGGAAATTGGTAATATACTTAAGGAAGCTCGACTAGCAAAGGGATTAAGTTTAGATGATTTACAAGTCGCTACAAAAATTCAAAAACGGTATTTAATTGGCATTGAAGAAGGAAATTATAGTATGATGCCCGGGCAGTTTTATGTGCGTGCTTTTATTAAACAGTACGCTGAGGCGGTAGATTTGCGGCCTGAGGAGCTTTTTGAACAATTTAAATCAGAGATTCCATCTGTAATCAATGATGATATACCTGAAAAGCTGTCAAGAGTACAATCAAGGAAAAATATTTCAACAAGTAATTCTCGGTTTTTTGATGTCCTTCCGAAAATTTTAATTGCTGTTTTTATTATTGGTGCGATTGCAGCCCTCTATTATTTTTATCAACAAAGAGATACTGGGGAAAATATAAAGCAGCCAATCGATTCAGATCAGAACGAGCAAGTTAATTTGGAAGAGTCTGCGGATTTTGCGAAAGATAAAAATAAAGATGTAGATGTTGGAACAGATGATGAGAATGCTGATGACAACGATAAAGCTAATGAGGTTGAGCATGAGCCAGAAAAACAAGAGATGACCGTTTTGGAATCAGCTGGTCAAAAAACAGTATATGAGTTAAAGAATGCGGATAAATTTGAACTAAAAATAGTTTCTACCGGAGAGACATGGGTTCAAATTAAAAACGGAAAAGGCACTTCCCTTTTTCAAGGTACATTAAAGAAGGCAAATAATGATAGTCAAACAATTGATTTTTCTCAAGAAACTGAAGCTGTTTTCACAATTGGGAGAGCTACTGAAACTGAAGTTTATGTCAATGATGAAAAGCTTGAGTTTGCCATCCCGCCTTCGCAGTCTGTCCGGCAGGATATTACCATTCGCTACTTTTCGAAGAACGAATAGTCATCATTGTGATGACTATTTTTCGCTTATTACAAAACTGGAGGTAAATCATGAATCTGCCAAATAAAATCACGATTTCAAGAATTTTATTAATTCCATTATTTTTAATTATTATGCTCGTCCCGTTTTCGTGGGGGGAGCGTGAAATATCCTTTCTAGGTACGACACTTCCGATCAATCATCTCGTTGGAGCGCTTATTTTTATTATTGCTTCTGCAACTGACTGGGTTGATGGTCATTATGCAAGGAAGCTCAATCTTGTTACGAACCTTGGGAAGTTTCTTGATCCGCTTGCTGATAAGCTTCTTGTATCGGCTGCACTTATTGTTCTTGTTGAGTTGAACTTTGCTCCTTCTTGGATTGTAATCATTATTATCAGCCGGGAGTTTGCTGTAACGGGATTACGTCTTTTGTTAGCAGAGGGCGGGGAAGTTGTAGCTGCGAATATGTTGGGCAAAATAAAAACTTGGATGCAGATTATTGCCATTTCTGCTTTACTTTTACATAATATTATCTTTGCTTATGTTTCTTTCCCTTTTGCTGATATTGCTCTTTGGGTGGCGTTATTTTTCACCATTTGGTCTGGTTGGGATTATTTCTCAAAAAATAAGCAAGTATTTCTCAATTCAAAGTAAGGTGGCGTTTTCATGAATGCAGAAATTATCGCAGTTGGCTCAGAGTTATTACTCGGTCAGATCGTAAATACGAATGCTCGCTATTTATCAGAGCAGCTGTCATTATTGGGGATTAATGTCTATTATCATACAGCTGTAGGCGATAATCCGAATCGACTTAAGTCCGCAATTGAAATAGCCGAAAAACGCTCTCAGCTTCTTATTTTTACTGGTGGTTTAGGTCCAACTAAAGATGATTTAACAAAGGAAACGATTGCAAACCATTTACAACTGCGTCTAGTTATGGATGAACAGGCGTTAGAAATGATTGAGCTTTTCTTTGAGCGGACAAAGCGAATAATGACTGAAAATAATAAAAAGCAAGCGCTTATTTTAGAAGGCTCCCATGTACTACCAAATGAAAATGGTATGGCACCTGGTATGCTCGTAGATAAAGGTGAAAAACTTTATATGCTTCTACCAGGACCACCATATGAGATGGAGCCGATGTTTTTGAAGTATGGCTTCCAGGTGCTTCGTTCGAAGCTTCAGGAGGAAGAAGTAATCGTTTCTCGGGTGCTGAGATTTTTTGGAATAGGAGAAGCGATGCTTGAAACGGAAGTAGAAGATTTAATTGATAAGCAAACAAATCCTACGATTGCACCTCTTGCTTCAAATGGAGAAGTCACGTTAAGATTGACGGCGAAACATAAACTGATGGAAATGGCAATACAGCTACTAGATCAAACGGAGAAAGAAATTCTTTCCCGGGTTGGATCGTATTTTTATGGCTATGATGATACGTCCTTAATGGATGAATTAACAAAGCTGATTAAACAATCTGGCTTAACTATTTCTTGTGCCGAAAGCTTAACAGGTGGAATGTTTTTGGAAAAGTTTACAGCTATCCCAGGAGCAAGTGCTCTACTTAAAGGGGGGGTTGTTTGCTATACAAATGAAGTAAAAGCGAATGTGCTGCATGTCTCACCTGAAACCATTGAGAAAAAAGGCGTCGTCAGTGCTGAATGTGCTGAGGAATTAGCTAACAACATTTCTCGCTTGATGAATACGGATATTGGAATTAGTTTTACTGGGGTTGCGGGTCCTGATGAATCGGAAGGAAAGCCAGTTGGTACGGTTTATATTGGAATTTCGTTTAAAGATCAGCCTGTTATAGCCGAGAAATTAACACTTAGCGGTACAAGAGACTCAATTCGATTAAGAAGTGTGAAATATGGCTGCTATTATTTAATGAAGCTGTTAAAAGAGAAACATACTGTTCTATGAAAAGAAAATTGTAAGATAATGGACCATTTTTAAGTTTTACTAGATAAATAGCCTGTAAAATAACGATTTTCACGCCTATATTTCATCATTATTCCTCTAAATGACATCGCGAAAAACCACGAATGAATGTTCGATTTTTTTCTCGACAAACGCTTTGAAAACGTTTATAGTAAAGATAGGTATTATAAATTGATAACTAGTAATCAGTAATTTAAAGGAGGATAAGTGAGTGAGTGATCGTCAGGCAGCACTTGAGCAGGCGTTAAAACAAATAGAAAAGCAATTTGGTAAAGGTTCCATTATGAAGTTGGGGGAACAAACGGATAGAAGAATTTCTACCATTCCTAGTGGCTCTCTTGCATTGGATGCAGCGCTTGGGGTTGGAGGATATCCAAGAGGTAGAATTATTGAAGTTTATGGACCTGAGAGTTCTGGTAAGACAACGGTGGCATTGCATGCAATTGCAGAAGTACAAGCTGCTGGTGGTCAAGCTGCTTTTATAGATGCCGAACATGCGCTCGACCCAGCATATGCTCATAATTTAGGGGTAAATATTGATGAATTATTACTTTCACAGCCAGATACAGGAGAGCAGGCACTAGAAATTGCAGAGGCACTTGTAAGAAGTGGCGCTGTTGATATCCTTGTAATTGACTCTGTTGCAGCTCTTGTGCCGAAAGCGGAGATTGAAGGAGAAATGGGTGATTCCCATATTGGGCTTCAAGCTCGTCTAATGTCTCAAGCTCTACGAAAACTATCAGGAGCTATTAATAAGTCAAAAACGATTGCCGTTTTCATCAACCAAATTCGTGAGAAGGTTGGTATTATGTTTGGAAATCCAGAGACGACACCAGGCGGTAGAGCACTTAAGTTCTATTCTACTATTCGTCTTGAAGTTCGCAGGGCTGAAACATTGAAGCAAGGAACTGAGATGGTTGGGAATAAAACGAAAATTAAAGTTGTTAAGAATAAGGTCGCACCTCCTTTTCGCGTAGCTGAAGTTGATATTATGTACGGAGAGGGGATTTCAAAAGAAGGAGAAATTATCGATTTAGGCTCTGAACTGGACATCGTTCAAAAGAGTGGAGCATGGTATTCTTATAATGAAGAACGCTTAGGACAAGGACGTGAGAATGCTAAGCTATTCCTTAAAGAAAACCCAGAAATTCGCCTGCAAATTCAAACGAAAATTCGCGATCACTACGGTCTTGATGGGGTTGCTTCAATTAATGATGATGAAGCACAAGAGGAATTACAACTAACGGATTAGATTAAATGCTTAAAAGCAAAGCCAGGATTTTTAGGCTTTGCTTTTATATGTTTTTGCTCCTCTAGTTACTATCTACAGTTACTAAGCCTTGACAATGAAATTCCACACCTTTACAATTAAAAATGTATATTTTTATTTTACATTTGAAATTGATTGAAAACGTTGAAAAGCCTTAGTGCTGTATGTTGAATAGACAATGTACATGCCGACACTTTAGAAACGTAACACAAAAAGTTCATAGCAAGAGGAGGTGAAATGATGGAATTTTTACCTGTAATCATCTCCAGTTTGCTTGGTCTATTCGTCGGTGCGGTTGTTAGTTATTTTGTTTGTAAGTCCATTGCTCGGGCAAAGGTCGCGGGAGCTAAAGATGCTTC
>JAEWDX010000418.1 GCA_023389895.1 Bacillota bacterium | reverse complement strand
TCCTTCCACTGCGGGTTCGGACGGGCAAAATGACCATATAATGCATTTTCATCTTTATTTAATGTGAGTGGAAGATGGGTTGCGTATGGTTCTACATTGTGCTGAGAAAATAGAATGGGAAAGCTATACTTTTCGATAAAATCATAAATCATTTCTTCTTCATCGAGTTGAAAATGTTTAGGTATATACACAATGTTTTCTCCTCATTTCCCCTTATTTTTTATTCTTTTTTTCATTGCTTCTGCCAATTGATGAGAATTCAGATCTGCTTCCTTCTGCAGTTGATTAATGATGTTACTGTAATCCTCCTCATTTCGATTCTGGCTTAATTTATAAGCGGCTTGAACATCTTGTACTTTAATCTTAAATCCCACAATACCTTTAAGTTCGCTTTCCAATAGCTGCGGCGAAAGCTTGACCCATAAAATTGGATTCTTCCGATGTTTTTCATATTTTTCTAGTAACAAAATCAGGTCTTGTTTTAACTCTTCTTCCTCTAAAATACTCGGTTTGCCATATACATGAACGGATTGATAATTCCATGTTGGAACATTTTCCTGACCATACCAAGAAGAAGAAATGTACGCATGCGGTCCCTGATACATAACAAGTGCGTTCTCACATGTTTCAAATGTTCTCCATTGAGGATTCCCATAGGCCATATGTCCAGTGATATAATATTCATCGCCTTTTTTTCTAAATGTCAAAGGTATATGAGTAGCAATTGGTTTCCCTTGTTTTGTTGTTACAATGGTTCCAAAAGAGTTTTCTTGAATAAACTCATTGACTTCATCCATGTCAGTAACTTTAAAATATTTAGGAATAAACATGGTTGGACAGCTCCTTTATTGGTTTTATTATTATCAATACAAACATCCTACTATACATTCTGACATCTAAAAAGGTACAATTATAAATAAATAAACATGTCAAGGTGGTTGTAAATGAAAAATACTATTTTTGTTTTGAAAGAGGATTCCCCCAAATACAAGCAAATATACAAGCAGTTTAAGTCTTTTATTGAGCGTGGAGACATATATCCTAATGATCCATTGCCATCCATTCGCCAACTTGCAGACTCCCTTCAAGTTAGCCGCAATACGACATTGATGGCATATGAACAGCTTGTTGCTGAAGGCTATATTCGTGGAGAAGGCCGAAAAGGTTATTTTGTAAATGAGTTAGAACCCTTATTATTTCAGGAGACATATACCTCTCAAAATAAAAAGCAAACAGAGTCCAAGAAACCTCCGGTAGTTAATTTCAGGGCAGATGCAGTTGATCAAACACATTTCCCACTGAAAATTTGGAGAAGAATAGCAAATCAAGTTTTAACATATAAGGAGAGCTTTCAGTATGGGGAACCCTTTGGTGAAGTGTGTTTGCGTGAACAAATCGCCACATATTTGCTACAATCTCGTGGGGTGAAAACAGATCCGGATGCTATTATAATTGGTAGTAGTACCCAACAAATGTTGATTAATCTTGGACAAATCCTTAAGGACGATTTCCCTAGCATTATCGTAGAGAACCCAGGGTATGATGGAGCTAGAGAAGCATTTAAATTCCATCGATTAATGCTTGAAACTTTACCAGTTTATGAAACAGGGGCTGATTTTTTTGAATTAGAACGAATCAAGTCAAGGTTAATCTATGTAACACCCTCCCATCATAGTCCATTAGGAGTAAGCATGTCCATTCAACAAAGGCAAATACTTATTCATTGGGCTAACAAGTGGCTTGGATATATTATCGAAGATGACTATGATAGTGAATTTCGCTATACGCAACGACCATTTCCGGCACTCGCTTCCATTGATTCAACAAGAGTCATTTATCTAGGGAATTTCTCAAAGTCATTTCTTCCAGGAATTCGTTTAAGTTATATTGTTCTACCACCGCCACTTTTAAATCGTTATAAAAATCAATTTCTTCATTTCGAATGTACAGCTTCTCTTCTGAGCCAGCTCACAATGGCGAATTTTATGGAAGAGGGAGAATGGAACCGACATATTAAACGTATGCGTCTTGTTTATAAGCGAAAAATGCAGTGCATTGTTTCGGAATTAAAAAAACAATTCAAACACAATATAACCATTATTGGAGAGCAGTCAGGTTTGTACTTACTTGTTAAGATACATCTAAATAATTCAGAAGAGTGGCTAATCGAGCGTGCTTCTTTTTATGGAGTTAAAGTGTATCCTACCTCCATCTATTTCATTAAAAATCATTCTGATGAAGCGTTTATTAAACTAGGATTCAGTAATCTTACCTGTGAGGAAATCCAGTTAGGTGTGAAGCTTTTAAAAAGTGCTTGGTTATAAAAAACACCCTGTAATAGTTGGTTAATGCCTAACAATTACAGGGCAGTTCATTTTATAAGAGTGGTCGTTTTTTGAACGAAAGATATTCAGAGATTCGACTAATAACTAATGGGGCAAGAGGTGCTTAAACTATATGTGCTTTGCCTCTGTTTACAGCAACACTGGTACTGGACGTATATACAGATGAATTACATGTATAAATAAATTTAAAATATTTTAAAGAAATTTTACGTTTTGGGTATAAAAGTAAATGTAAGCTATTTTTAAAAGAGGATTAATTTTGACAAAATATTATCCTTGTATATCAAATCATATGTAAATGATCAATTGACTTTCCTGTTCTAAAAGAATAGCCCTGTAAGGAATGCCTTAAGTTGGGCCAAGATCTGACTAACCTGCAATTGTAAGCTTTAATTGCTACGGACTCTTATTTTTTTACAGTTCATCTATTTTTTTCTTAATCTTCATCAGGTTTCAAGTTATTCAACTCTAATATATTTATTTACATTTTTTTACAAAAGCTTATTCCTTTAGTTTTTCTTTAAATAATTCATTTTGTATTTAATGCTCAGCAAGATAGTCAATCTTTTTATATAACAATAGATTTTTCCCTTTGGAAAGTACACGGAGCTTTTTAGGTGCTTTAGGAAATGGTTTATTTGAAAGGTATATTGAATTGGGTTGGATAGAAACTAAAGCAAATTCTCGCGAAATCGTTATTACTACCCGGGGAAAATCCGGCTTTAAAGACTTTTTTGGACTAGAAAATCAGATTTAAACTTCCCTATTTGATACTATGTTTTACAGATTATTATAAAAACACTTTCTTTATTGAAGGTGTTTTTGTTGTTCTTTCTTTATAGCATTCTAGTTAATCCTCAATACGCTAACCTGCTTCTTTAGCCATAACAGAATGTAACTAATTTCGGTACATCTTTTTTATAAACGGTTTAACATTCTTCAAAACGGTGCGAATTTTTTACAAACAGTTAAACTTTATTTTAAACCAATATCAACAAAGATAGGAACGCAAGTAGCGTCCCTATCTTCAACTCTTGCCCCCGTTAGCATAACAAGGTATTTTTTAAAAACAATTCTTTTTATAAAGGCTATGTTAAATTCTAATGTTGATAATTGACCATAATAAAACCGCCTTGGTGAAAAGGCGGTTTTAATGAGCTATCTCGTACCCGTTAGATCAATCAATTTAGATTGTTAGTCTTTTTCAAATCCATAATCTCGTTCGACCTTACAAACTCTCGTTTTATATCTGAGATACCAATCAGACATACCTCTTCTTTGAGCAATCAAATGTCGTTCGTTCTGCTTCCATTTTTGTATAGCTTCGAGAGATTCCCAATATGACACTGTAATACCTAAGCCCTCTCTGGCACTTTCTACGCCTAAAAATCCGGGTTGGACAGATGCAAGTTTAACCATTTCCTCTGCCATTTCCGAATACCCTTTATCCCCATCAGTTCTTTCAGATGTAAAAATCACTGCGTAATAAGGTGCTTTTG
>JAEWDX010000354.1 GCA_023389895.1 Bacillota bacterium | reverse complement strand
AATCCATCCAGTAATGGTCATCGCTAAAATCATTGTTCCAAGACTCTGACCTAATACAACCATTAAAAGAATAACAAGTAATAAATACGGAATACCGTTAAGTACGTCAGCGAAACGCATCATTATATTATCGGTACGACCGCCTTTATAACCTGCGATTCCACCCCAAAGAACACCGATAAATAAATCAATCAATGCAGCTGCAAGTCCAATAAAAATCGAAATTCGTGCACCTTCCCACGTACGAGTAAAAACATCACGCCCAAGATCATCTGTTCCAAACCAATGATCTGCAGAAGGAGCTAAATTTTTATTAGTTAAATCATTCGTAGCATAATCATACGGAGTCATATGTGGTCCAGCTATCGCCATAAAGATTAGAAGAGCTAAGAGAACTAATCCAAACAGAGCGAGCTTATTTTTACGAAATCTGATAAAAACATCTTTCCAAAAAGAAAGACTTGGCTTTGAAATTTTTTCTGTGTCAGATAATCTTGTGCCGACAAGTTGAAATTTATCTTTCGAAATCTGCATGAATTACTCTCCTTTCTTCCCGCCAGCTAGCTTGATTCTCGGGTCAATAATTCCGTATGCAATGTCTACTAAGAGAATACTTACGAGTAATAAAATACTATAGAATACCGTTACACCCATAATAACTGTATAATCACGGTTTGAAATACTTAATACGAAGTGAGCTCCCAATCCTGGAATTCCAAAGATTTTTTCAATAACGAAGCTTCCTGTTAAAATTCCAGCTGTCAACGGTCCCATATAGGTTACAACTGGTAATAACGCATTTCGAATTGCGTGTTTAACCGTAATAGCCCCTTGGCTTAATCCTTTTGCCTTAGCCGTTTTAATATAATCATTCGCTAATACTTCAAGCATGCTTGATCGGGTAAGTCGTGCAATAAAGGCCATTGGTGAGGAGGCTAAAGCAATAGCTGGAAGAATGGTATGCATAAATGTTTCCCACCGCGCGACAGGAAATAGCCCCATTTTAATGGCTAGAAAATATTGCAGAAATGTCGCCATAATAAATGACGGAACCGATATTCCTAAAACGGCAATGATCATTGCCGTATAGTCTGGCCAACGATTATGCTTTAATGCTGCAATAATTCCAAGAAGAACACCAAATGCAATTGCAAGAAATATCGCTTCAAGACCTAAAGCCGCTGATACTGGGAAACCATCATTAATTAAATCATTAACCGTTTGAGATTTATATTTGAATGACGGTCCAAAATCCCATTTTGCAATTCTTACTAAATACTCCCCATATTGAGCATACCAAGGCTTGTCCAAGCCAAAGTGGGCATTCAAATTCGCTTCAATTTCGGGAGGTAGCTTCTTCTCAGAAGTAAATGGGTTTCCGGGGGCAATGCGCATGAAAAAAAACGTCGCTGTAACAATAAGCCACAATGAAATAAGCATATACAGTAAACGCTTGCCGATATATTTTGCCATTGTCATACACCTCCAATTAATTTCAATCACCAAAAAGTGCATGTTTTTCGGCTTCTAGCATAAGAAAATTCAAGAAAATCTTTCGAATCTAATCTTAAGAATTGACTTATGCTATGAGCCGCTAACACTTTAGAGCAGTTAAATTCCTATTTTTTTCAAAAAAAAGTTGAAAGCATAAAACGAAGGTATACAGGAGAGGTTTCCCCCATATACCTTGCGTTAACTAAGCTATATTATTCAAAATGTGCCCATTTATATTGAGCGTCACCAAGACCTGTAATAACAACATCTTTTAAGTTTTCAGCCTGTACCCAGTTTTGAGTATAGAAGTAGATTGGCAATACTGGCATATCTTCCATAAATACTTTCTCAGCATCTTTTAAGATTTGCTGACGAGCATCATGGTCGCCTTCTGTTGCAGATTTCGCAAGCAGGTCTTTGAACTCTTGACTTTCCCAACCAGTATCGTTATTACCACCTTCAGCATCACGGTACATATCTAGGAAATTAATTGCATCATTATAGTCGCCTAACCAGCCCATACGACCAACTTGGTAATCAAGTGAATGCATTTTGTCAATAAATACTGCCCACTCTGAGTTTTCAAGCGTTACTTCAACACCAAGATTTGTTTTCCACATATCTTGGATTGCTTGTGCAATCTTTTGGTGTCCTTCTGAAGTGTTGTAAGAAAGAGCAATTGCTGGAAGTTCAGATGCGTCTTTAAGACCCATTTCTTCTAAACCTTTTTGTAAATATTCTTTCGCTTTCTCTACATCATTATCAGCGAAATAACCTTTTTCATTTTCAGGGAACATGGATGGTGGTACAATCCCCATCGCTGGAAGCTGTTCACCTTGTGTAACATTGTCAATGATTTCTTGACGGTTAATAGCTAATGTGAATGCTTTACGAATATTTGCATTGTCAAAAGGTTTAACAGTTGTGTTGAACTTATAATTGTAGATTCCGGCAATTGAATGCGTAATTAAAGTTCCATTATCTTTAAGAGCTTGCATCGCATCAGCTGGTAATGCACCAGTTGGAGAACCAGCCCAATCAAGCTCGTCATTGTCGAACATTGATAATTCTGTATTTGGATCATTGATCATGATCATTTCAATCGTATCTAATTTAACCGTATCAGCATCCCAATACGTATCGTTCTTTACAAGTTTAATTTTGTCGCTATGAGCCCACTCAGTCATTTTGAATGGTCCGTTTGATGTATAGTTTTCACCTGCATCATTTGCCCAGTTAGGGTTTGACTCAGCAACTTTGCTGTTAATTGGTAAATAAGTATAGAATGCAGTTAATTCTAAGAAGAATGGTGTTGGATTTTCTAAAGTAACTTCAAGAGTTTTATCATCTTTCGCTACGATGCCAACATCATCCATAGATCCACCTGCAGTGTTAGCAGCTTCTGCACCTTTGATGAAATAAAGTTGGTAAGCATACTCTGATTGGTTGTTCGGATCTAATGCCCATTTCCAAGCATATTCAAAGTCTTTTGCTGTTACAGGGTCACCGTTTGTCCATTCTGCATCACGAAGATGGAATGTATAAACTTTTTGGTCATCAGAGATATCAATTTTTTCTGCAGCAGCTTCATGTGGAAGACCATCTGCCTCAAGTCGTGTTAAGCCTTCGTAAATTTGACGAAGTACTGTACCAGAAGTTGAGTCCTTCGCTAAGCCAGGATGTAAAGAAGGTGGCTCAGTATTAATGTTTACTCTTAAGTCTTGTGCTACATCTGTTTTCTTTCCTGAATCGCCATTTTTGTTTGTGCCACTACCAGCATCATCTTTACCGCCGCAAGCTGCAAGGAACATGCTAAGAACTAACAACATGCTAAAAAAGATAGATAATCTTTTCTTCACAATTAAACCCCCCGTTTTTTTAGTCTCCAAACGATAACCAACGATTGTTATCTCCCAAAAATACATTTGTCCTGCTGTAGGGTATTGCTCAAATAATCTGTAAACTTTATCTATTTTTTCACAGATTCTGTAAAGTGAAATAAAAAAACAAGTTTATCATTTTAAACATGTCGCAAAAGATTATTCTTATATTCAGATAATTTTAAATATATATAAGAATAACTATTTTATAACAGCTAATAAACTTGCTATCCCCTATAAGGCTTATAGATTAAGCTCTATTAGAAAAATGCATATTCGGAAAATAACGAATTCGTAATAAATTCGTTTGATAGACTTATTATAAATACCTGTAATTATTATTGCAAGAAATTTCTTTAACCGAAATATTGAGCGAATATTATATTAATTTTTCGAAATGCCGAGAAACTTACTGTTTTCAGTGTTTTATAACAGCTTGTTAATCGACAATTTTCTTGTTTTTTCATTTAATTTTTCGTAAAAGAAAAGCGTATTTCTCTTTTTTTATTTACTATGCTATAATAAATTATTATTAATGAATATGGAATTAGCACTGATGAAGAATAGTAAATTTACATTTGGTTTTTAGAGAGCTTGTGGTTGGTGTAAACAAGCAGCCATGTAAGTTGAATGGACTTTTGAGCTTTCATGAAATGCTAGACTTTTTTTGACGTTCCCTCACGTTATCGAGGATCTCGTATTTTTCAATAAATACGAGATAAAGTGACTCATTGATGAGTAATTAGGGTGGCACCGCGGACCATTCGTCCCTAGATTTTTAGGAGACGAATGGTCTTTTTTATATTCATTTTTATCTTTTCGCTAATAAAAGGAGGATTTTTTATGCAAACTATTTTTTCTGGCATACAGCCAAGTGGGACAATTACGCTTGGTAATTATATTGGAGCCTTAAGGCAGTTCGTAGATCTACAAGATGAATATAATTGTTATTTTTGTATTGTTGACCAGCATGCGATTACTGTACCACAGGATCGACTTGAATTAAGGAAGAATATTCGCAGTTTGGCCGCACTTTATCTGGCTGTCGGAATTGACCCTGAAAAGGTGACATTGTTTATCCAATCAGAGGTTCCAGCCCATGCTCAAGCTGGATGGATGATGCAATGTATTTCCTACATCGGTGAACTTGAGAGAATGACGCAATTTAAAGATAAATCTGCTGGTAAGGAAGCGATTTCATCCGCGCTTCTAACGTATCCACCATTAATGGCAGCTGATATTCTTTTATATAGTGCGAATTTAGTTCCTGTGGGAGAAGATCAGAAGCAGCATCTTGAACTAACACGAGATCTTGCGGAAAGATTTAATAAAAAATATAGTGATATTTTCACAATGCCCGAAGTCCGCATCCCAAAAGTAGGCGCACGGATTATGTCGCTTCAAGAGCCAACGAAGAAAATGAGCAAATCCGATCCGAACAAGAAAGCTTCTATTTTCCTTTTAGATGATTTAAAGCAAATTGAGAAGAAAATTAAAAGTGCTGTAACAGATTCTGATGGGATTGTGAAGTTTGATAAAGAGAATAAACTTGGAGTATCTAATCTCCTCTCCATTTATTCCACTTTCTCTGGGAAAACAGTTGCGGAACTTGAAACATTATATGAAGGAAAAGGCTATGGAGATTTTAAAGGCGATTTAGCAGAGGTTGTCGTAAACGAAATTCGCCCAATTCAAGAAAGATACGAGCAGCTTATGGAATCGAGCGAGCTTGATGACATTTTAGACCACGGTGCCGAGAAAGCGAGTATCGTTGCGAATAGAATGCTAAAGAAAATGGAAAATGCAATGGGACTTGGCCGTAAAAAAAGATAATCAACAAAAAAAATCTATTACTGCTGTAATAGATTTTTTTGTCGCGTTGAACTGATAACAGCCTTCATCTTTAATTTACTTTCGGACCATGTTCCATTTCCCACAACTTTTCGAAAAAAGGCTGCCCTTTAATTAAGTTTTCACAAAACTGCGCATGTTTATCTGTCCAACCATATTTGCATTGTTCGAAAAGCTGATGCCATGCATGTTCTAATTCCATTTGTTGAATGGCTGCGTAATTTTCCGGGCTCCACTCTGTATACCAATAACGAACTTCAGCGACATTTTCTGATGAATACAATTGATCGAGTGCCATAAACATTAATTGCTTTAGCTGCCTTTCCTTTCTTGTCAGTCCATTCATTAGTTCAGGTGAAGGGGAAAGAATATGAAAGTCTTTCAGAACATTATTTTTCTTCATTGCATAATGAACCGGCTCTTGATTTTCCAACATTTCATAGGCTAGTTGCTCTTGGCGCGGAATTAAACGACTTTTGCGGATTGGAATATTATAACCGATCGTGTCAACAGCAAGAATCCCAACTCCATCTGAAACAACGAAACAATAATCCAATTGGACGCGCTCATGGTTTTTTCTTAAGACGGCCTTTTGAGAGATATCATCTAATAATCGTTGTGGCAACTCTGCCAAATCATTTTCAATGTAATGGAAAAGCTTCGCATCAATTTTAATTAATGGGACTTGATCAAGCAACTCCACAGCATCATCTTTGCGCCATTCATGAAAATGGCAAACATTATACCCATTTTCTTCCCCTTCAAACCAATTTACCCAAACATCATGAAGATACAACATTTTTCTACCCCCACTTCAAGAAGCTGTTTGTCAATCAGTATTAGCAGGGAATAGTAAAATTATTCCTTCTTTGGCAGAAGTAGTGGAGATTCCTTTTTCCATGCAAAAAAGCCTTCAGCGTATTAAATAATACGGAAGGCTTTTTTGCATAATTGATTTTATCCTTATTCAATTGATTTTGGATCGAGTGCGTCGCGAAGACCATCACCAATAAAGTTAAAGCTCAATACAGTTAATAAGATAAGTAAGCCTGGGAAAAACGGATACCAAGGTGCTGTCAGCATAACCGTATAATTCTGTGCATCTTCAAGCATATTTCCCCAGCTCGGTGTAGGTGGTGATATCCCTAACCCTAAATAACTAAGGGCAGCTTCTGTAAGAATAACTGACCCGATCAACAATGTTGCCGCAACAATTATCGGACCCATCGCATTCGGTAAAATATGACTAAAAATGATTTTATACGATTTTGTCCCAATCGTTTTCGAGGCTAACACGAACTCTCTTGATCGTAGGCTTAAAAACTCGCCGCGAACAATCCGGGCCGTGCTTGTCCAACTCGTTAAAGAAAAAATAAGAATTAGGACACTTACACCTGGTTTGAAGATTGCTATTAACGTAATTAATAAGAAAAGACTTGGGATAGAAATGATAATATCAACAAATCTCATCAAAATCGCATCGATAATTCCGCCGTAATAGCCTGCCATCGAACCAATCGTTACACCAATTACGATGGCACCAGCCACAGAACCAAATCCAACGAGCAAGGAAACTCTCCCACCATATAAAAGGCGTGTAAATATATCTCTACCGTACCGATCCGAACCGAGCCAAAAGTCACTGCTTGGCGGCTTCAATTTATCGATTAAAGATTGCTGTTCAAATGGGTATGGAGCAATAAATGGCGCGAGAAATGCACTCGAGATAATAATCAATAAGAAGATCGCACCAATTACTGCCAGCTTATTTTTCATAAATTTACGAAAAAATATTTTTGTCAATGTATCTGGTTTGTCCTTTAAATTGGGGTTCAATCGAAGTTCGTCTTGAGTAATTTCAATATTAGTTTGTGACATTATAACCCCTCCTTAGTACTCAATACGCGGATCAAAAATCGCATATAAAATATCAGCTAGTAAATTCCCAATAACAACAAAAATGGCTGAAATGACGGTTAGTGCCATGATGACTGGATAATCACGTTGGAATGCGGATTCAATAAATAATAAGCCAATTCCCGGCCATGAAAAGATCCTTTCTGTAATGGCAGCACCACCTATGAAGGATGGAAGCATTAATCCAAATAATGTGATGATCGGAATCATTCCATTTCTTAGACCATGCTTTAGAACAACTTTTTTCTCCTTAAATCCTTTTGACATGGCAGTTCGAATATAATCCTGCTTTAAAACATCAAGCATCGAAGAGCGTGTGTATCGAGTTAATGCCGCCATATCTGATACGGCCAAAACAAAAGCTGGCAGTATTAAATGATGAATTCGATCCCATAAACTGAATGGACTATTTAACGTATGTGTCCCTCCTGTTGGAAACCAACCAAGATGAACAGCTAAAACCATGATTAAAATCAATCCTAGCCAGAAGTTAGGGGTAGCGACTCCAAGGAAGGAAGTCACTGTCACTGAATAATCTAACTTCGAATAGGGTCGCATCGCTGAATATATTCCAAAGGGAATCGCAATTATCGTAGCTAATAATGTGGAAATAATCATTAATAGCAAAGTATTTGGAAGTCTATTCATAATAAGTTCACTAACTGGTATACCACGTTTAATAAATGAATTTCCGAAATCTCCCTTGACCATATTGCCAAGCCATTTTCCATATTGGACATAAACCGGATCATTCAATCCATATTTTTCCTGTAACTTAACTTTATCTTGTGGTTTCAGACTCGGATCAATCATTAATGCTGTTGGCCCACCAGGTGCAGCTTGAATGATGGCAAATGATAGAATGGTTATTCCAAATAACAAGGGGATAGCCATAATGATTCGTCGAAAAATGTATGTGGCCATTGTCTATTCTCCCTTACAATTAAATTTCTTTATGCTAAATACATGGTTATAAACATAACCTGCAGAATTTTCGATATTTAGTAAGATAGGAAATTTATCAAAAAAAGTAAGGGAAGGGTGAACTCCCCTTACTTTTTTCATTGGTAAAGCTACTATTCTTGTTTTAACCACCATTTATAAATATGGTGTAATTGGTTTTTTGCATGGAATCCATAGCCTTCTAGATTTTTAGGCATAGCACGGAATTCTTCCGGATAATACAGGAATGTATATGGTTGATCTTCAGCAAGAAGCGCTTGGATTTCCCCAATCATTTGCTTACGTTTCTCTTTATCAAGCTCCTGAAGCTGAGCATCCATCAGTTTGTCAATTTCTGGATTTGAATAGCCTGTGAAGTTAAGCCCTTCTGCAATTTCTTTCGTATGGAAAATACCACTTGGATCTGGATCAGTACCTAAGCTCCAGCCTAAGACGATTCCTTCAAAATTCCATACACCTGGATCAATATCAGCAATTAAAGAACTGAATTCAACAATTTGCGGCTTAATTTCAATGCCAACTTCTTTAAGCTGTTGTTGAATAATAACAACGATATCTTCGCGAATTTTATTTCCTTGGTTCGTTTTTACTTCAACGGAGAACTTTTTGCCGTCTTTTTCAAGAATGCCGTCTGCCCCAAGAGTCCATCCTGCATCAGCTAACATTTGCTTTGCTTTTTCTACATCATGCCCAAATTTAGGAACATCTGGGTTATACGCCCAGCTTAATGGACTTTCTGGAACGTGTGCAACTTGCCCAAGCCCGTTCATGACGTGCTCGACAATCGCTTCACGATCGATTGCATGAGTAATTGCTTGACGCACTGATTTATCTTTAAATTTATCATCACGTTGGTTAAAGCCTAAGAATGTATAAGCTAGAGCTAAACCAGATTCTAAGCGGAGGTCAACACTATCAGCGAAGCCTTTAACTGTATCTACTTCAGACTGTGGAATACCAGCATAATAATCAATATCACCAGCTTGTAATTGAGCTAAAATCGCATTCGCATCTGGAACGAGCTTATATGTGACTGAGTCTAAATAAGGGCGACCATCCCAATAATCTTCATTGGCAACAACCTTCACATATTCGCCGTCTTTCCACTCAGAAAACTTGAATGGACCAGAGCCAATCGGGTTTTTCGTATTAAACTCATGCTCACCAAGCTCAGCAATTGGAACATCACCTAAAATATGCTCAGGAAGAATTCCGTAACTACTAAGAGCAACAGCTGGAAACTGTACATCTACTTGTTTTAGCGTAATCTTAACTGTGTATTGATCAATTTTTTCTACCTTTTCAACATTTTCAAAAGTAGATTTACGAACTCCATCATAATCAGGGCTTAACGGAATGTTGTATGTAAATACAACATCATCAGCATCTAACGGCTCGCCATCATGGAATTTTGCATCTTCTACAATTTTAATAGTAAATGTAAGCCCGTCTTCAGAGGCTTCATATGTTTCTGCTAATCCGCCTTCTTTAACAGTGTTAAATTCTAAATCAGAACCCATCAATTTATTAAAAATCATATCTTCAATATCACTACTTGATGCATCACTAGAGTATAATGAATTAAACATTGTTGGTGATCCAGTCGATCCAACGATAAGATCACCACCGATTTGTGGTTCATCACTACTCGGCTCTTCTGTTTTTGGTGTTTCCTCTTTTGGTGTTTCTTCTTCAGTTTGTGTTGATGTTTTTCCTCCTGTACATGCAGCTAGGAACATTGACAATACTAGCATTAAACTTACTAATAACCATGCTGGTTTTTTCATTCATCTTCCCCCTTAAGGTAAATTTTTTATTAATAAAATGCTATTAAAGAGAACGTCTAAAATATACCGCCCCCCTTCAATATAAAGAGACTTAATTTCACAAAATAATTCATCGCTTAATACAAATGGCACGCAACAAAATGATCCGTCTTGAGCTCCTTAAATTCTGGCACCCGCTGGCTACAAATTTCTGTCGCTGCTGGACATCTTGTATGAAACACACAGCCTTGAGGTGGATTTGCTGGACTTGGTAAATCACCTTGTAGGATGATTCTTTCCCGTTGCTGTGCTCCCCTTTTCTTTGGTACCGGTACTGCCGACATTAACGCTTGCGTATATGGATGTAATGGCTCATTAAATAAATCATTTTTATTCGCAAACTCCATTATCCTTCCTAAATACATAACGGCTACTCTATCACTAATGTGGCGGACAACACTCAAGTCATGTGAGATAAATACATATGTCAAGCCAAGTCCCTCTTGCAAATCTTCCATTAAATTGATGATTTGTGCTTGAATCGATACATCTAATGCTGAAACCGGTTCATCTGCAATAATTAAATCTGGATTTAGAGCGAGTGCTCGCGCAATCCCAATCCGTTGTCTTTGTCCGCCAGAAAATTCATGAGGATAACGATTAATAAATAACGGATTAAACCCTACCTTTTCTAAAAGATCCTGTAATTTATCTTCTCTTTCTTTCCTGCTATATAGATTATGAGTTATCATTGGTTCACTTAAAATATATTTCAATGTCTTTCGAGGATTTAATGAAGCATAAGGATCCTGGAAAACCATTTGAATATCTTTTCGTACTGAACGACGAAGTTCATTTTCATTCATTTTTGCAATATTCCGACCTTTAAAGATAATCTCTCCGCTTGTCGGCTCATAAAGCCTAATGAGTGTCCGACCAGCAGTTGACTTCCCACAACCTGACTCTCCTACAATTCCAAGCGTTTCCCCGCGCTTTACTTTAAAGCTTAGTCCGTCAACAGCCTTAATGGATCCGACCGTTTTTTGTAAAAGACCAGCTTTTATCGGAAAATGCTTCTTTAAATCATTAACTTCTAACAAAAAATCCGTTTCTAGTTGATTTTTTTGTAGATTATTATTTTTAGTTATTGTCGTACTCATCTTGTTTCCCCCTTGTTTTCATGTAAAAAGCAGCGTACTGATCGCGTTCCTTTTTGGGGGCTTAATGTTGGTGCATCTGCAAAACATCTGTCAAACGCATGAGGACAACGTGGTGCAAATCGACAGCCTTCAGGAAAATGCTCAGGCGGAGGGACTGTCCCCTTAATTGAGTAAAGTCTATCTTGATCATCACCTTCAATGGAAGGAATCGAACCAATTAAGCCAATTGTGTATGGATGTAGTGGATTTTCAAAAAGCTCATCTACTGATGCTTCCTCTACTACTTGACCACAATACATGACAACAACACGATCGGCTACCTCAGAAACAACACCAAGATCATGAGTAATGATCAGAATCGATGTATCAGACTTATTACTTAAATCCTTCATTAAATCTAATATTTGTGCCTGAATCGTAACATCAAGTGCGGTTGTCGGTTCATCGGCGATAAGGAGCTTAGGATTACAGCTCATTGCTATTGCAATCATTACCCTTTGTCTCATTCCCCCTGATAAGCGGTGAGGATAGTCATCAATAATTGCTTTTGCACGTGAAAAGCCAACTAACTCAAGCATTTCAATCGCTCTATTTCTAGCCTCTCTTTTTGTCATCTTCTGGTGATACATGAGCACTTCGATAATTTGCTCTCCGATTGTTAAAACCGGATTAAGCGATGTCATCGGTTCCTGGAAAATCATTGAGATTTCATTCCCACGAATTTGACACATTTCATTTTCTGTGAGCTTTACTAAGTCTTTACCGCCAAAAAGAACTTCTCCATCGACAATCTTGCCTGGAGGACTTGGAATTAATCGCATGATTGAGAGAGAAGTTATACTCTTCCCAGATCCTGATTCCCCAACTAGTGCGACTGTCTCACCTTTATGTACTTTTAAATCAACACCATCAACGGCTGGAATATTAAATTTTTCTCTTTTGAAATATGTTTTTAGATTTTTTACCTCTAATAATGCTGTCATAATACCCTCCGTCTAATTTCATAGATTATGTCAATCTCATTCACCCTATTTTTTAAATTAAGCTTTGTTAATCTAAATTCAACAAAAAACTTTAAACATAGCCTTAAATTAAGAGAAAATGAAATTCAATTAATATACGAAAATAACGTTCTACCAAGTTTTCAATATATTATCTCAATTGGCAACAACTTGTTATTTAATAGTATATTATTACAGAAAGATTACGAATTCAAGTTTTTTTGAAAATATTATGATTTTTATAAACAGTTTATTTAATTTGAATTTATGTAAAATACGATTTTTCTGTCTTTTTAGCACATAAAAATACTGGTTCCTCTAGTAAACCAGCATTTTCAATATGTCGGATTCAGCTTTCTATTTGTAGAAGAAATCGCTCTGCGGGCAAAAGAAACGATTGCTTTATCGATAAATTATTATCCTCTTTATAAATCGAAACCATTTCATACCCTGCTGCGTAGCCGAGCATTTTCGGAATATTTCTTCCTCCATATAAAATTTCATCATGCTTTTTTTCTGTCTTTTTCATTGTTAATCTCTCTTGAATATATCTCTTCCAATAATGAAAGATTTCTTTTCTAGTATAATTTGTACACCAATTTGCCCGATATTTAGGACCACAGGATGTTTCAACAGCATATTCTGCAAGCCCCTCCATGACGATTGAATCAAGTAAGGTGACATCCTCCAAGCTCTTTTTTTGTCGATTTAATCGGCAAACATGATGATATTCATGAATAAATAATGCCTCTAGTTCAGTTTCATCCCCTAGTGGAGTAAGAAAAAGAAAAAGCATATCAGCGAATGCGATGCCAGACTTTACATTTTGCCGATTTGTAAAAAAAGAATTCGTTGAGGCGATCGGGAAAATATAAATATGGACATTTGGCCCCTTCCACTTGTTCCGATACTTCTTAAAAAGCAGTTCAACCTTTTCCCATATTTTCTCCTCTTTCATTTTTTTAAAAGTGAAATACGTTTTTCGATTTGGTTTGTACATCCCGAAATTCAATAAATATTGATAAATTTTTTCTGGATTCTCTTCTTTAAATTTGTTTTTTAACTGTCCACAAATTTTTAATGGTTGATCGAAATGTTCGTTAAGCCATTCATCTGTCCTCATTACCCCATGAAAAATACCCTCCCCTAACAAGCATTTCATTCTCGTTTTAACGCTCATTATAGTTTATGGGAGGGTTTCTAATATGTTCATTATGTGATGTTGGTGAACATAAATAAGGGTGTCTCAAGTCAAATATCGACAATTGAGACACCCTTTAGAAACCATCATGGATTATTTTGCTTATGTTCATTAATAATAGTAAAAATTGCTGTTATTCGTTTTTATATTTTTTAAACATTATTGTCGCATTATGACCGCCAAAGCCTAAAGAATTACTAATGGCTACATGAATATTCTTTTTCCTTGCTTCGTTTGGCACATAGTCTAGATCACATTCTGGATCTTCTGTTTCGTAATTAATTGTCGGAGGTAAGATTCCATCCTTCAATGCTAGAACAGTAAAGATAGCTTCAATTCCACCAGCAGCCCCAAGAGGATGACCAGTCATTGACTTTGTTGAACTAACCGCAAGCTCATACGCATGTTCGCCAAAAACTTCTTTAATCGCCATTGTTTCATACTTGTCATTATAGTCTGTACTCGTTCCGTGTGCATTTATATAATCAATATCCTCTGGCTGTAATCCTCCATCAGCGATTGCCATTTTCATGGCTCTAGCGCCACCTTCACCTGCTGGTGCTGGTGCAGTAATATGATAGGCATCACCTGTTGACCCATAGCCGACAATTTCTGCATAAATTTTTGCGCCACGGGAAAGTGCATGTTCAAGCTCTTCAAGGATAACGATGCCCGCACCTTCACCAATGACGAAGCCATCGCGATTTTTATCAAAGGGACGGCTTGCCGTTTGTGGATCTGGATTAGTTGATAATGCCGTATTAGCACAGAAGCCTGCAACCGACATTTTCGTAATAGGGGCTTCTGCTCCACCCGTTATCATTGCTTCCGCATCTCCACGCTGAATGACTTTAAAGGCATCCCCAATAGAATTTGTTCCTGTTGCGCAGGCAGTGACCGTACAGGAATTGAATCCTTTTGCACCTAAAGCAATTGAAACCTGGCCTGTTGCCATGTCAGGAATCATCATCGGTACAAAAAATGGACTTACTCTTCGATAGCCACGATTTAAAAATGTTTCATATTGATTTTCAAACGTCTCCATTCCACCAATTCCTGAACCAACCCATACACCAACACGATGGGCATTTTCATCATTAATAATTAAACCTGAATCCTCTACAGCCATTAAAGAGGCGGCAAGTGCATAGTGTGTGAAACGATCCATTTTTCGTGCATCTTTTTTCTCAATATATTGTTCGACATTAAAATCCTTTAATTCTGCCGCTACTTTAACTGGATATTCATCTGCATTCACTCTTGTTAAAGGACCTACTCCTGAAACACCTGCTAAAATATTCTTCCATGTTGTTTCAACATTATTTCCAAGTGGAGTAACAGCTCCAACTCCTGTAACGACTACCCTTCTTTTCTTCATTATCATTAAGCTCCTTTGCCAATTTAATCGCTTATTTACCCCAACGAATCGCGATAGCTCCCCATGTTAAGCCACCGCCAAAGCCAACCATCACTATTAAATCATCATCTTTAATTTTTCCTGCCTCTAATTCCTCTACGATAGAAATCGGAATTGATGCTGCCGATGTATTGCCATATTTATGAACCGTCTTTGACATTTTTTCCTCTGGAAGATCGAGTCTTTGTCTTGCGGCTTCCATAAT
>JAEWDX010000307.1 GCA_023389895.1 Bacillota bacterium | reverse complement strand
CATCCATGAAGAGCAGCTGATCTTCTAATGTACATACAGTTTGACCGCCAGAGTAAAAGCTACTAAAGCTAATATAGTCATCTACGTTTATTTTCAACTCTTTAAGATATAGATGAGCAACTGGATGTTCGCTTTTAATGGCAGGTTCGGAATAATGAGATAAATAAGAGTGATTCATATGCAGAGGGTTAAATATATATTCATGGAGCACTTCATGGTAGGATTTTGATGTAATCGTTTCAATAATGATCCCTAAGAGATTGTACCCTGTGTCAGTATAGTGAACACCAGCTCCAGGAGGGAAGTGGGGTTTTAGGTGCTCTTTGGACCAGTGGATGGTTTCTTGTGGTGTCCAAAAACGTGAGGGATTCTCAAGTAGCTCTTCCAGAAACCCTTTACCACGCTTAGGCTTATCCTCGAAATAATCTGGTAGTCCAGAGGTATTACCTAATAAATGTTTGATCTGAATATCGTTTGTATAATCTTTTCCTTTATAGATGTGAAGATCCTTTAGAATATCTGCAGGTAAGTAATTTGCAATAGGGCCATCAAATTTAACGAGCCCTTTTTCTACTAAAATTGCTAAGATTACAGAAGTAAAAGTCTTACCCACGCTAGCAGTATGATAGGGCTGGTTAGGATTTGCTAAAATCTCATCCGTTTTCCCCTCAGCCATAGCCCAGTGAATACCCAACCTATCAGAATGTATTAACAAATAAACATTATGAAGATATCGATCAGAAGCAACTTTTCCCTTTAGTTTCTCTTCAATTTCACTTTTCACATTTTCGAGTTTCATTAGTTTCCTCCTTTAATTAAGAATGAATTAAATTCATTCCAAGTATTCAGTGATAGATCATTTTTACAGTAAACACCAAATTACTTTGTGACCTGTTATTGGACAATCCTGTCCGTTACTGAAGAAGAAAAGAGCATTACTTATATTCAAAAATGCTCCCGTTGAACAAGAATTCTTTAGTCAGAGATAATGATTACATTTTCTGCTACTTGCTTTTGGTCAGTAGAATTTGGGTTTTTAACTAAATCAAAGGATACTTTTTGACCTTGTTTAAGGAATGTAAATCCAGTTGGAAATCTTTCTTTATCAGGTAAAATCGAACTAAAATGAACAAAAACATGATTTCCATCCTCACCATCAAGCATAATACGACCATAACCCTTTTCTTCTTTAAACCATTTAACAATTCCCTCTCGTTTCATATCTGTTCGACCTCCTATTCAATTTTTTTCTTCAAATAAACTTCCAGTTAGTGAAATACCAAAATCTACCCGACATATTGAAGTATTAACTGATATAATGCTATGCAAAGTCCTAAAATACTCGCTTTCATTTTAGATGGATGCTTTCTTTTACTACGAAACAAGTAAAAGAAAACTACTATAAATCCCAAGGGAATCCATAGCTGAAAGACACCTTCTTTTGTACTGCGAGAAAAAATTGGGACAATGTAAGTGCTAATCAGAAAGTAAAAGAAAACCGTAAAACGTCGTGTTTCTAATTGCTTGCTCCACCTTACTAAAAAGATAATAATTATTATTGCGATAATCGTAATGTGTATAGGGGGTAGAACAATAGTACCGTTCTCAAATTTGAATTCCATTCTGTATTGACCCCCTTCTTTTACAGTGTATCACCATTTATGGAAAAACACAGGGTGTTTTTATTCGAAGTAATATCTTCCTCCGTAAATATCATTTAATCATATTCCTTCTTCCACAAAACTGCGTCCGTTAGTGACATAAGATAAGGCTGCCAAGATCACAGCCCTAACCTACGCTCTTGCCCAGCTACTTGAAAAAGAAAGAAATAGCCATGTTGTCTCGAGACAAAAAGAAATAGACCTCCCTTGAGCCTAAGCAACTTGTAGGGATCGGTCTATTTCAAAAACCAGATTCGAGCCAGCCGCTCTTTTGAGAGGCAACTATTGTATAAAATCACAAACCCTTATTTAGTAGCCAACGCAATAACTCCGTTTTTAATAAAGTTTGATCATTTCTAAAAATCGTTCTTAAAGAACAGCGCCCGATTGTTGAACAATTAAAATTATGTTTCAATCTGTAAACAAAAATCTTTGTACTGAATGTCTAAAAAAGGAACATCATTTTCTATCCTGCTCCGCATGCCATTAAGAATATCTTTAACTTTTTCATTACTTTTTTGCTCTTCATTTAAAAACCTGAGAAAATAAATATAAGAAAATATTTGCCTGTAGTCTAAGAAAAACGGCAATTTAGATAACCAATAACTATCTAAATTGTTTTTTTGAAGATATCCTTGTAAAAATGACTGTATGAATTGAATCGCAAAATCCCTTCTTCCTTGTAAATCATTTTCATCAATAGTTTGTACAGCGTGGTATAAAACAATTGCAATATCATATACAAACCAATTATATTCACAATCCCCAAAATCAAATAAGACTATTTCTTTATTATATATATAGAAATTTTTTTGATGCAGGTCATTATGTATCATCCCATAACAATTGATATTTTTCGGCAGACTTTTTATTTCTTTAATGAATTGCCCCCATTTTTCAACTATAACATCATTAACGTCCTCAAAAGTTTCAGTGAATAATAG
>JAEWDX010000292.1 GCA_023389895.1 Bacillota bacterium | reverse complement strand
TTGAAGTTGTATCCATAGTGAGAGGATTTGAGTTTGAAATGATAGATAATTTTTGGCGTGATTTACCACGACCATTTTTTGTACTTGCACCAATGGAAGATGTGACAGATGTTGTTTTTCGTCACGTAGTAAGTGAAGCCGGTCGACCGGATGTATTTTTCACAGAGTTTACAAACTCGGATAGCTATTGTCATCCAGAGGGCATGAAAAGTGTGCGTGGCCGTTTGCTGTTTACAGAAGATGAACAGCCAATGGTGGCACATATTTGGGGGGATGATCCCGAATATTTCCGTCAAATGAGTATTGGCATGGCAGAGCTAGGATTTAAAGGCATCGATATTAATATGGGCTGCCCTGTACCAAATGTAGCATCGAGAGGGAAAGGTAGTGGTCTTATTCTGCGTCCAGACGTTGCCGCAGAACTTATTCGAGCATCAAAAGCGGGCGGACTGCCTGTCAGCGTGAAGACACGACTTGGCTATAACGATGTAAATGAGTGGGAGGAGTGGCTAACGCATATTTTAAAACAGGATATTGCCAATCTTTCTATTCATTTACGAACAAGAAAGGAAATGAGCCAAGTAGATGCGCATTGGGAGCTAATTCCGGAAATCAAAATATTACGTGACCGTATCGCACCAAATACGCTACTAACAATCAATGGAGACATTCCTGACCGTCAAATTGGGCTGCAGCTTGCTGAACAATATGGTATTGATGGCGTTATGATCGGGCGAGGTATTTTTAAAAATCCTTTTGCTTTTGAAAAGGAGCCAAAAGAACATAGCAGTAAAGAATACCTTGATCTTTTAAGACTGCAGCTTGATCTTCAAGATCAATATGCGGAATTACTGCCACGTTCAATCACAGGGCTTCATCGCTTTTTCAAAATTTATGTCAAAGGATTCCATGGAGCTGGTGAATTAAGAAATCAATTGATGAACACAAAATCAACAGATGAAGTGCGTGCATTGCTTGATAACTTTGGAAAGAATGTTGATGGGACGGGGACAGTGAATGATGTAACTTTCAAAAAGTTAGAGAAAAAATGAATCCCATCAACTCCAAAAATGGATAGCGTGATAGTCGGAAGAATAGTTGAGCGAAATCCATCCACTCAAAAATCGATTAGTAGCAAGCCTAAATAAAGTCCAAAAACTTGTTTATAAGATGATACCGATTACAATATTAGGAATTGATAAACTTATAATACTAAATAAGGACAAAAATTGATCTAGCCAGCGATTTTGAAATTTGGCTGCTATTACCCCAAAGATTATTCCAAACACTTCTCTTAAAACCACCTGTGATGCGCACTAGAAAGGTGCGCTTCTTTTTTATAATCCGGACTTACGATCAACCACACTTCATCAAGGCTTACAGTATTGATTTATCAGTGTAACTGCTCTTGTTTGGCTAATATTTAAATCTTTTGCAACTTTTCTAGAACTTTTATGTTTTTGAAAGGATTTAATGACTAATGTTTTTTTTACATGATCGATCGCTTCGTCTAGGTTTGGCGGCAGAATCGATTGGATTTGAGAGGTGACATTATCAGCGATTAATTCTGGCAGGTCAGCTTGCTGAATGACTGAGTCACTCGTAACGACTAACCTTTCAATTAAGTTTTCCAACTGGCGGATATTGCCGGGCCAAGAATAAAGGCTAAATATATCTAAGCATTCTTGGGAAATCAATTTATTCATTTGATATACTTTGTTAAATTTATATAGGTAATGGTAAGCTAACGGAATAATATCTTCCTTTCGTTCGCGAAGAGGGGGAATTTTCACATCAATGATATTTAATCGATAATAGAGATCCTCTCTAAATTCACCTTTTTTGACCATCTCCACTAAATTTCGATTCGTTGCGGCGATGATGCGGATATTTACTTTTTTTGTCCGATGACCCCCGATTGGAATAAATCGTTTTTCCTGAATGACTTGCAGCAGCTTTGCTTGGACGGATAATGGTACCTCTCCGATTTCGTCAAGGAATAGCGTACCACCATCTGCGGCCTCAATTAATCCAATTTTTCCCGCTTTTTTAGCTCCTGTGAAAGCTCCATCTAAATAGCCGAAAAGTTCAGATTCAAAGAGGTCTTCTGGAAGAGTCGCACAGTTAATTTTCATAAATGTGTTCTTTTTTCGATTACTAATTTGGTGAATATAATGGGCAAGAACCCCTTTTCCTGTTCCAGATTCTCCATGTATTAAAACCGTTGAATCGACTTTGGAGATTTTTTCGCACATTTTCAAGATATCTTTCATTTGATTACAGTTCGTAATCAAATTCCACTCAGCACCATTCGTTCCTTTTGCTTCGGGATTATTTTCATATTTAATACTAATATAATTTTGTAATTCTTGAGAAGTAATCACAACAAGCTCAATATTATTTTGAGCATTTAGAATCGGGACGGCTGTAGTAAGAAGCTCGGCACCAATATAAGTAGTTTGCTTAATCGTCACTTGCTTTTTCTCCTTAAAAACAATTGGAACAATTGAAGGTTTCCAGTATCCTTTCTCGAATAATTCTACATTATACTTCCCCATCACTTCATGTGGCTTTAATCCATAATGCTTTTCACACACACTATTGACAAAGACAATCCTTGCTTCTCCATCCAAAACGAAGATTTCATCAGATGAATAATCTAAAATCTTCTTTAAGGTTTCTCCAGTGATACCAAACGGATTAGACATCTCGGATAACTTCAACAATTCTATCCCTCCTTCTTCAAATAACGAGTTGAAATCAACTCGTTTGAACTGAAATCTGTTCAATCTCTAGAGATTTATGTATGAAATAAGGCATAAATCATTGATATACAAAGTTTTTAATATTGGCACAGTATTTGCATTGTTTTAAGGTTAGTAGTTTTAATATAATGAATATTTATAATTTTGGAAAGCGGTGATTGAGTTTATTTAACAATAAAATGTAGTTTGTGTAAACGTATGAATGAATGTAACCGTTTTCTAAAGTAGAAGCTTAAAAAGTTTTGTAAAATGATTCAGTTGAAAAAAGCCTAGCTAAATCTGAATCTAAGAAAATCCATTTAATTTTTTGAGGGGGAATAGAGAAATGGCTTATAGACCTGTCCTAAACGAAGCAAGCAGAATGTATGAAAGAACGTTAACTTATGATTTATATACAGATGCTAAAGTGTTGGAATTAGAGAAGGAACAAATTTTCTCGAAATCATGGCAGCTTGTTGGTCATATTAGTCAAGTACAAAAGGTTGGTCAATTTTTCACGACTGAAGTAAATGGAGAACCGATTATTGTTACCCGTGGCAATGACGATGTGATTCGTGCATTTTATAATGTTTGCCCTCACCGTGCAACTGTACTCGAAAAAAGTGAAGCAGGGCAAAAGAAAATTCTTCAGTGTGGTTACCATGGCTGGACTTTCCACTTAGATGGCCAGTTAAATAAAGCGCCCAACTTTAAAGGCGAGGATGCGCATTGTGTTAGCGATCGCTGTTTAAGAGCGGTAAGAATGGAAATTATGGAATCGTTCATTTTCGTGAATTTAGATGATAACTGTAAGCCGTTAAATGAATCTTATGGTGATTTCGCTGAAAGATTAAAGAAGTTTCCATTTTTAAAAGAATTAAAAAGAATCAATTCAAAAACACGTGTTATTAAAGCGAACTGGAAAGCTTTCATTGATAATTATTTAGAATGTGATCACTGTTATGTAGCTCACCCTAGCTTTGTCGGAACTTTAGATATGGAGAATTACCAAATCATCACATGTGAAAATTATTCGCTGCAATTTAGCGATGTGAAGCCAGATAAGATGATGGGAGAAACAGATTTAAATCAAGCGGAAGTTAAAGGCGGAGAATTCTATTGGTTATGGCCGAACCTCATGATGACCATTTACCCGGGTCCAGGAAATATCGCAACTATCCAAATGATTCCAATTGATCATGAAACAACACTAGGTGTCTATACCTACTATTTCCGTGATGAAAATCTATCACAAAAGGAAAAGGATCTTGTTGCTTTTGCTGAACAAGTTCGTCAAGAGGATGTTGATTTAGTCGAACTAGAGCAAATTGGTTTCCGCTCACGTGCTTTTAACAAAGGTATATACTCCTCATCAGAAAAGGCCATTGTTCAATTTCATGATTTAGTACTGGAGGCACTCGATAAATAATGGAGAAAACAGTAGACAAAAATCGGAAGTATTTATTAATAAATGGAAAAAAGGTTGAAACGGCTAAATATACTACGCTGTCTTCTCCTTTTTCCGGTGAAATCATTGCGGAAATCGCCCTAGCAGATGAAGAGTTAACGAAAGAGGCCATTTCTTCCGCTACGGAAGCATTTAAAGTGATTTCGGTCATGCCGGCATATCAACGGGCAGAAATATTAGAAAAAGCGGCGGAGCTTTTGAAAGAACGAGCAGATGAAGCGGCTGAAGTGATTTCTATGGAGTCAGCCAAGCCCATTACATTTGCAAAAGTGGAAGTAGCGAGAACAATTGAAACGTATAAATTTGCTGCTGAAGAGGCAAAAAGAATTCATGGTGAAACGATTCCCTTTGATGCTGCTGCTGGTGGTGTAGGAAGAATCGGCTTTACCGTTCGCAAACCAATTGGTGTAATTGGAGCGATTACGCCTTTTAACTTCCCAATGAATTTAGTAGCTCATAAAGTAGGACCGGCGATAGCCTCCGGGAATGCAATAGTGCTGAAGCCAGCTTCGCAAACACCGCTTTCTGCTTTATACATTGCAGAGCTATTCCATGAGGCCGGTTTACCTAACGGTGTATTAAATGTTGTGACAGGACCGGGCGGAGTAGTTGGAGAAACAATTATTAAAGATGATCGCGTCAAAATGATTACCTTCACGGGCAGTCCTGCTGTTGGAATTGGGATTCGCAACCGTGCTGGTTTAAAGAAAATAACGTTAGAGCTTGGCTCGAATGCAGCTGTAATCGTTGATAAAGGAATTCAAATCGACAAGATCGTTGATCGACTTGTGACAGGAGCGTTCTCTAATCAAGGGCAGGTTTGTATTTCATTACAGCGGATTTATGCTCATACAGAGGTATATGATGAACTTGTAGAAAAGCTAACAATGGCTGCTCGAAATTTGAAAATAGGGGACCCATTAGATCCGGAAACGTATATTTCTTCCTTAATTTCAAAAAGTGAAACAGAACGTGCATTTGGTTGGATTGCGGAATCGAAGCAGAATAACGCGAAGGTTCTAACAGGCGGGAAAATGGAAAACGGCATTCTTGCACCTACTGTGATCGTCGATGTAGATCCACAACAAAAGGTTTCTTGCCAAGAGGTTTTTGCACCGGTTGTGATCGTAAATAAGATTGACTCTATTGAAGAAGCAATTGGTTATGTGAATGATTCACAATTTGGGCTTCAAGCAGGGATTTACACTGAAAATATTCATGAAGCTTTTAAAGCTGCTGAACATTTAGAGGTTGGCGCTGTTATGATCAATGATATTCCAACATTCCGTGTGGATCAAATGCCATATGGAGGGGTGAAAAACAGTGGTACTGGCAGGGAAGGACTAAAGTACGCTATAGAAGAAATGACTGATATGAAATTAATTGTGGTGAACCAAGCTTAAGGATTTGAGGAGATTATCATGAAAAGGTATAAAATTGCTGTTATTCCTGGGGATGGAATCGGTCCTGAAGTCATTCGAGAAGGAGTCAAAATTCTCAATGCAATCGCTGAACATGATTCATCGTTTCACTTTGATTTCACCTATTTTCCATGGGGATGCGAGTACTATGCAGAGCATGGAATCATGATGGACGAAGACGGAATGGAAAGGTTAAGAGAATTCGATGCGATTTTCTTAGGGGCGGTCGGTTATCCTGGCGTTCCCGATCATATTTCACTATGGGATTTATTGCTGAGAATTCGCAAAGGCTTTGATCAATATGTAAATATTCGTCCGATCAAGCTGTTAAAGGGAGCACCACATATTTTAACAGATGTAGAACGAGAAGATATTGACATGTTATTCATTCGTGAAAACACGGAGGGAGAGTATGCAGGAGCTGGGGATTGGCTGTTTAAAGGTCAAGAAAATGAAATTGTCCTCCAAAACGCTGTGTTCTCTCGCAAAGGAACAGAACGAATTATCAGATATGCCTTTGAAGTTGCCAAAAAAGAAGGCAAATCCTTAACAAGCATTAGTAAAGCCAATGCATTAAATTATTCGATGGTGTTTTGGGATCAAGTTTTTGAAGAAGTTAGCAAGGATTATCCGGAAGTTGCGACAGCCTCTTATCTTGTTGATGCAGCTGCCATGCTGATGATCAAGGATCCAAAGCGATTTGAGGTTGTGGTAACGTCTAATTTATTTGGCGATATTCTAACTGATCTTGGTGCTGCCATAGCTGGTGGTATTGGATTAGCAGCAGGCGCTAATGTTAACCCAGAGAAAAAATATCCTTCCATGTTTGAACCAATTCATGGATCAGCACCTGATATTGCAGGGAAAAACATTGCCAATCCTTTAGCGACAATCTGGTCGGTTAGTCAAATAATGGATTTTTTCGGCTATGAAAAATATGGTCGTATTATTTTAAATGCGATTGAACAAACCCTTATAGAGAGTAAAAGCCTAACCCCTGATATGGAGGGGACAGCTACGACAGAAGAAGTTGGGAATTTTGTAGCTCATCAGATAACTAAATTGCTGGAAAATGAACGGAAAAAATCATGTAATTAATGACGGAATAACACATTAACATGAAGGTTATGTGTTATTCTGTTAGTTGTTATCTGAAAATTGAAAATATATGATCATTGAAGAATATATGAGGAGGAAAATCTATGAAGAAGGTTAATAAAATTGACTTTAATATATTAGGAATGGCGATTGTTCTTATTGCGATAATTACAGTCCCAGTTATCGTGAATCCTGAAAAAGGGACGGCTTTTTTAGCTGGTGTATTGAACTTTATTACTGGTAAATTTGGGCCGTTCTATTTATGGGCCTGTATTGGGATTTTCGCCTTTCTATTCTGGCTAGCTTTTAGTAAGTATGGAAAGATAAGGTTTGGTAACGAAAAACCGGAGTTTTCAACTTTTAGCTGGCTTGCTCTTATTTTTACAGCAGGAATCGGTTCGGGAATTATGTATTGGGGGATTATCGAATGGGCGTTTTATTATGACAGCCCGCCATATGGTTTAGAACCTAAAAGTGTTGATGCAGCAGCCTTTGCTCCTACATATGGGATGTTTCATTGGGGGTTTTCGGCTTGGGCCATTTACTGTGTTCCTTCAATTCCGATTGCCTATGCACTATATATTAAGAAATATAACTCTGTAAGATTAAGCACAGCTTGCCGAGGGATCATTGGGGATCGGGCAGATGGTTTCCTTGGAAAAGTCATTGATGTTTGTTTTATGTTTGGGCTAATGGGTGGGATCGGAACTTCTTTAGCTTTAGGAACGCCGTTAATTGCGGAAGGGATCTATACTTGGTTTGGAGTCGAAAAAACAACGGGATTAAATGTAAGTATTGTCCTTGGTTTAACAATCTTCTTCTGTATATGCCTATTTTTAGGTTTGAAAAAAGGCTTGAAACTTTTGAGTGATTGGAATCTATATTTGTATTTTGCCCTTGCCATTTTCGTTTTAGTTTTTGGACCTACAGCTTTTATTTTTTCAACATTTACAGATAGCATAGGTGTTCTTTTTCAAAACTTCTTTCGAATGAGTTTCTATACGGATCCCGTGGGGAAATCTGGTTTTAGTGAAGCATGGACAATCTTTTATTGGGGTTGGTGGATTTCATATGCTCCATTCACGGGAATATTCGCTGCTCGTATCTCAAAAGGAAGATCGATTAGGGGGCTGATTTTTGGGCAATTAA
>JAEWDX010000206.1 GCA_023389895.1 Bacillota bacterium | reverse complement strand
ATTGATTTGTTTTTCGCAAAAGATTCGCCAACTTTTTACAAAATAAATCTTGTTTATTCCAATAAAGTGAGGGAGATACTAGCATATATCAGGCACGAATATCAGGCACGAATGCTAGATATATACAGGAGGGAAAAGTATGAGTTGGACGGGGATTGCCCTATTTATCCAGTTGTTTTTTGGCATTGTCATTGGGCTCTATTTTTGGAACTTGCTTAAAAGCCAGCGAACACAAAAAGTATCCATTGATCGAGAATCAAAAAAAGAAATGGATCAACTACGGAAGATGAGATCGATCTCTTTAACAGAGCCTTTAGCAGAGAAAGTTCGTCCAGCAAGCTTTTCTGATATTGTTGGACAAGAGGATGGAATTAAGTCGTTAAAAGCGGCATTATGCAGTCCAAATCCGCAACATGTCATTATATACGGTCCGCCTGGTGTAGGGAAAACGGCAGCAGCTAGACTTGTGTTAGAGGAAGCGAAGCGAACAGCTAAATCTCCTTTTAAGCCAGCTTCTGTATTTATTGAATTAGATGCAACAACGGCTCGTTTTGATGAGCGAGGAATTGCTGATCCGTTAATTGGCTCCGTTCATGATCCAATTTATCAAGGAGCTGGGGCAATGGGACAGGCTGGAATTCCGCAGCCGAAGCAAGGTGCAGTCACAAACGCTCATGGGGGTGTATTGTTTATTGATGAAATTGGTGAACTACATCCGATTCAAATGAATAAATTATTAAAGGTTTTAGAGGACAGAAAAGTATTTTTAGAAAGTGC
Source organism: Bacillota bacterium (assembly GCA_023389895.1). GTDB lineage: Bacteria > Bacillota > Bacilli > Bacillales > Cytobacillaceae > Cytobacillus. Next base: position 1,749 of record JAEWDX010000206.1, on the reverse strand, counting down.
CTATTATAATGAAGAAAATTCACAAATTCCAACCCATATTCATGATATTTTTAAAAATGGGCTACCTGCAGATTTTCGATTAATTGGAGCGACTACGAGGACACCGAATGAAATTCCTCCTGCTATCCGCTCAAGATGCATGGAAGTATTTTTTAGAGAATTAGCAGAGGAAGAAATTGTGGAAATCGGTAGAAAAGCGGCGGAGAAGGTGAGATTGTCCATTAGTGAAAGAGCCTTAAATATATTAGCTTCATATGCGAGAAATGGAAGAGAAGCAGTAAATATGATTCAAATTTCCGCAGGCTTAGCGATTACAGAGGAAAGAGCTTACATAAAAGATGAAGATATTGAGTGGGTCATTCAATCAAGTCAGCTTTCTCCAAGAATGGAGCGGAAAATAAATGCTGATTCTGCAGTTGGAATTGTCAATGGTCTCGCTGTTTATGGACCTAATTCGGGAGCGCTCCTTGAAATCGAGGTAATCGCTATTCCAACAAGTGAAAATGGGAGCATTAATATAACCGGAATTGTAGAAGAGGAAAGTATTGGCGGTCAAGGAAAATCTATTCGCCGAAAAAGCATGGCAAAGGGTTCGATTGAAAATGTGATCACGGTACTCCGCTCTATGGGCGTTCCTGCTAATGATTATGATATTCATGTTAATTTTCCTGGTGGCATTCCGATTGATGGACCATCGGCAGGGATTGCCATGGCAACGGGGATTTATTCTGCTATTTATAAACTGCCAATTGATCATACGGTTGCCATGACAGGTGAAATAAGTATTCATGGACTTGTTAAGCCAATAGGCGGTGTGTATCCAAAAGTTAAAGCAGCTCAAAAAGCCGGAGCACAGACCGTCATCATACCGCAGGAAAACATGCAATCCATTTTGAAGGAAATAAAGGGAATCAAAATTATACCTGTAAGCCATTTAAATGAAGTTTTTGAGATTGCTTTACTGAAAAAAATTTACCGGGAGCAATCGATTACAGCTTCAATCGAATTAGCCAAAAAGGAAAGTATTTGAATGAAAATGAAACTTCGGCTTGCAATAAGTTAAACAGGCTGAAGTTTTATTCATGTGGCATTTCGCTGTCCAGCTTCGGTGGCTAGGGGCACGCCGACTAAGTTCGCCACGTCCTATGGCAACGTCGGCACTAGTACGTCCTTTACGTCGGAGGTCTTAAGCCAATCTGTCAAGAAGGTTAAAGAGCAACCTTCACGCTCTCTTGTCTTATGCTTGTCGCCCCTGGGCGAGCCACCTCAGCATTTCTAATTAGACAGTGGTGCTTAAATACGATAGAATTGTACAAGAAAATAATAGTAAGAAATGATGAATTTGGAGGTGCGTTAGTTTGGCGAAAAAGAAAGAAATCATCGTCCCCCTCCTGCCGCTTCGGGGTTTGCTTGTCTATCCAACAATGGTCCTTCATTTAGATGTCGGGCGTGAGAGATCGGTACAGGCTCTTGAAAGAGCAATGGTTGATGAACATTTAATTTTCCTAACTTCGCAGAAAGAAGTCTCAATAGATGATCCAGAAGAAGAGGATCTATATAAAAGAGGAACACTTACGCGTGTGAAGCAAATGCTTAAACTCCCAAATGGGACGATCCGTGTTTTAGTAGAAGGCTTGCAAAGAGCTGAAGCTGTAGAATTTAAGGATGAAGAAACCTTTTATTCTGTTAGCGTCATCACATTTGATGAACCTGCTACAAAGGATGTAGAAGAGCAAGCATTAATGAGAA
>JAEWDX010000157.1 GCA_023389895.1 Bacillota bacterium | reverse complement strand
CTATCAATCGAATAAAGGAGGGATGAAATAATGGACTCACTCGAAAATGTAAAGATTGATTCAGCGAATCCAGTCAATGAGCAAAAAAAAGAAACAAGCTTATTTAAAAAGCTCATTCGAAATCGACTTGCTGCAATTGGATTATTAGTTACCATTCTCATGTCCATTATGGCGATATTTGCACCGTTAATTGCTACTCATCCTCCAAATCAAATGGATGTAGTAAGCTCTCTTCTTCCACCAGGGACAAAGGGGCATATTTTAGGAACTGACAACTATGGAAGAGATTTATTCAGCCGCGTTGTTTATGGTGCAAGAATTTCTTTAATAGTTGGGGTTTCAGCAGTTATATTTGGTGCATTCTTTGGCACCTTATTAGGATTAGTCTCAGGCTATTTCGGAGGAAAGCTTGATTCAATCATCATGCGGACAATGGATGGCTTGTTCGCCTTTCCATTTATTCTATTAGCCATTACATTAATGACTGTTCTTGGACAAGGGCTACTAAATGTCATTATCGCTATCGGTGTCGCTAACATACCCGGCTTCGCGCGAATTGTACGCGGACAGGTTCTTAGTGTGAAGGAAGAAGAATTCATTGAGGTGACGCGATCATTAGGTGCAACAGATGGACGTATTATTTTTCAACATATCCTTCCTAACTGTTTAGCACCATTAATTGTTTATGGAACAATGAGTATCGCTGGAGCCATTATTTCAGAAGCTGCATTAAGCTTCCTAGGGTTAGGTGTTCAACCACCAACCGCCTCCTGGGGAAGCATTTTAAAAGATGGAAAAGATTTTTTAGTATTGAGTCCGCATATGGCTAGCTTCTCTGGGTTTGCCATTCTACTAACCGTTCTTGGTATCAACTTATTTGGTGACGGTTTAAGAGATGCTTTAGATCCAAAAATGAAAGTGTAATAAAGATTAGTTGGAGGTGATATATGTGTCAGATCTTCTTTTAAAGGTTGAAGATTTGGAGGTGCATTTCCGTTCTTCCTCTTCCGTTGTAAAAGCTGTTAATGGTGTTAGCTTTACATTAAATAAAAAAGAAACACTTGGCATAGTTGGGGAATCAGGTTCCGGGAAAAGTGTAACGGCTACAGCCTTATTACGGCTTATTCCAAATCCTCCTGGAAAAATAGCTAATGGAAAAATGCTTTTTGAAGGAAGAGATCTTCTTTCTTTGTCAGATAAAGAGATGCGTAATGTCAGAGGAAATGAAATCTCGATGATTTTCCAAGACCCGATGACAAGTTTAAATCCAGTTTACAAAGTTGGAAATCAGATTATTGAATCGATTCGTACTCATCAAAAGGTTTCAAGAAAGGAAGCAAGAAAAGCTGCCATCGATATGCTCAAGCTCGTTGGAATTCCTGAAGTAGAGAAACGAATTGATATGTATCCCCATGAATTTTCTGGTGGAATGAGACAAAGAGTTATGATTGCGATTGCACTAGCATGTAATCCGAAGCTATTAATTGCCGATGAACCGACAACTGCCCTTGATGTAACTGTTCAAGCACAAATTCTAGACTTAATGAGAAATTTACAAGAAACGATTGGAACATCAATTATTATGATTACCCATGATCTTGGTGTTGTTTGGGAGCTTTGCGATAAAGTCATCGTCATGTATGCAGGCAACACCGTTGAATCAGGAAATGTTAATACTATCTATGAAAATCCGCTGCACCCATATACATGGGGATTACTTGATTCACAGATTACTAGTGAAATGACAGAAGAAGATAAACTCTCTGCCATTCCTGGCAGCCCCCCTGATTTGCGACAAGAAATGCCCGGCTGCCATTTTGCCGCAAGATGCCCTTATGCAAAAGAAATTTGTTTTACAAAAAAACCAAAATCACTCGAAATTGAAGATAATCATTTCGTTTCCTGTCATTTTCAAACGAAAACAGAAAAATTAGAACGGAAGGAGCGGGCTTATAATGAATGAAGTCATTATTAAAGTTGAAAATTTAAAAAAGCATTTTCTTATCGATGACCCGCTTCCTTTCAAAAAATCTACGCAAAGTGTAAAAGCAGTTGATGGAGTCAGCTTTGAAGTTTTTCGCGGCGAGACGCTTGGGATTGTTGGAGAATCAGGATGCGGCAAGTCAACGATGGCACGATTAATTAATCAATTAATTCGCCCAACCTCTGGTTCAGTTGAATTTAAAGGACAGGATTTAGCGAGGCTCGGGACAGCGGAAATCCGCTCTTCCAGAAAGTCCATCCAAATGGTTTTCCAAAACCCCTATGCCTCATTAGACCCAAGAAAAACCATTGAACAATTAATTATGGAGCCTTTAATTATTCATAAAATCAACGATAAGACTTTCCGAAAAAAACGTGTTCAAGAGCTATTAGAGGTTGTTGGATTAAGCAGCTATCATGGAACTCGCTACCCTCATGAATTTTCTGGTGGACAGCGCCAACGTATTAACATTGCTCGTGCACTAGCATTAAATCCAGATGTCATTATTTGTGATGAGCCTGTATCCGCTTTAGATGTTTCCGTTCAAGCACAAGTTATCAATTTATTAAAAGACTTGCAGAAACAATTTGGCCTAACCTATCTATTTATCTCCCATGATTTGAATGTCGTCAAATATATGTGTGACCGAATTGCAGTGATGTATCTCGGAAAAATTGTGGAGATGGGAACATATAAGGAAATTTATGACAAACCAAGTCACCCTTATACACAAGCTTTACTTTCAGCTATCCCGAAAGAAGGGCCACATGATAAAACAGAAAGAATTCTATTAAAGGGGGATGTGCCAAGCCCAGTAAACCCACCATCTGGCTGTCACTTCCACCAAAGATGTCCATACGCTGTAGATTTTTGCAAAACGGAGCGTCCAGAATTGAAAGAAAAAGCATGTGGACACAAAGTATCCTGTCATCTAGTTAATTAATCATTAGGAGGAATTTATTATGTCGTTAAAATATGTTATGGAGATTTATGAGCTATTAGATAATATTCATGCTTCAGGTCAAAATGTCAAAGCGTATTTGCAAACGATCTCTCAACAAGGAAATATTTCAGTTAAAACGGTTAAGGGAAAAAAAGGGTCTACGGATTTCATCGAAGTGATGATCCCAGGAAAAAAAGGTAAATCAGCAGGTGGAATTGCCCCAACTTTAGGAATTATCGGCCGTTTAGGAGGAATTGGAGCACGCCCTGAAGTGAAAGGCTTTGTATCTGATGGAGATGGTGCTTTATCATGTATCGCAGCTGCCGCAAAACTATTAGATATGCAAAAAAAGGGCGATCACTTAAATGGAGATATCATTCTGACAACACATATTTGTCCAACTGCTCCAACTCTACCACATGACCCAGTTCCTTTCATGGATTCACCAGTCGATATTTTAACAATGAATCAGCATGAAGTAACAAAGGACATGGATGCAATCCTTTCTATTGATACGACAAAAGGAAATATGATTACGAATCATCGAGGCTTTGCGATTACACCAACTGTTAAAGAAGGATATATTTTAAAAGTAAGCAGCGACTTGCTTCATATATACACTCAATCAGCAGGAATATTACCTGTGACATTGCCGATTACGACTCAAGATATTACTCCTTATGGAAACGGTGTTTATCATGTTAATAGTATTCTTCAACCGGCAGTAGCAACATCAAGTCCTGTTGTAGGTGTAGCGATCACAACTGAAACAGCAGTTGCTGGCTGTGGTACAGGAGCTACACACCCAACTGATGTGGAGCAGGTTGTCCGCTTTGTTATCGAGGTCGCTAAGCTCTATGCAGAAAACAAATGCGCTTTCTTTGATGAAAGTGAATTCAATCGCTTAGAAGCACTTTACGGAAAGATGACTCATTTACAAACGAAAGGAAAGCAGGTGAATGTGGGATGAGTGATTTCAGAGCATTAAAGCAAAAGCTAATCGATGAGGTTGAAGCCCAAAAAGATGAATTAATCGAATTATGCAGCCAATTAATCAAAATTCCAAGTGAAAATCCACCGGGAGACTCTACTGAAATTAGTCAATTTATTACTGATTACTTAGCAAAATATGGTTTAGAAACAGACTGGCATGAATCAAATGAGAAAATGTTTAATCTCATCTCAAGCATCGGAAAAGATGAAGGAAAGCATTTAATCTATTGCGGGCATACGGATGTTGTTCCAGCTGGAGATTTATCTAAGTGGGACTTCGACCCGTTTTCTGGTGAAATAAAGAATGGCTGGCTTCTTGGCAGAGGAGCTAGCGATATGAAAGCAGGTCTTGGCGGCCTTATCTTCGTTTTTGCACTTCTAAAAAAATTAGAAATAGATTTGCCAGGTAAGCTT
>JAEWDX010000083.1 GCA_023389895.1 Bacillota bacterium | reverse complement strand
CTTCTAATGAGCCGAGAATCGTTAGATCGACGATTCCACGTCTAATCATCCCAAAAGAGATGGCACTATCACAATAGGACGCCCCACGAACAACCGTTACAGGGAAGCCACCTGCATTGCAGAGATTCTCATCTTCCTCCCCTTTAATCGGACTTGGCCCCATTCCTGTAATCCCATTTTCAGCATGAAAAATGACATTAACTCCTTCTGATAAATGATCTGGTACTAAAGAAGGAATGCCAATCCCTAGATTTACAATCATCCCATTTTTTATTTCCATGGCAGCTCGTTTGGCGATTCGATTGCGTACTTCTATTCCCAAGCCCATTTCCAATTCACCCCTTTTGAAGGAACGATGTAGTTCACAAACACACCCGGTGTGACAATTTCATCTGGATCTAAACTGCCAAGTGGGACAATTTCCTCCACCTCAGCAATTGTGATATCGCCTGCCATTGCTACGAGTGGATTTGTATTACGAGCACTTTTGTCATAAATTAAATTGCCAAACGGATCAGCCTTTTTTGCATAAATGATGGCGATATCACCTGTAAGCGCCGTTTCAATGAGATATTCCTTCTCGCATACGAGCACTTTCTGTTTTCCATTGGAAACCATTTCATTATCCATCCCGATATCTGACAAAACACCGGGTAGCCCTACTCCACCCGCTCTCATTCTTTCAGCAAGAATGCCTTGCGGGGAAAACTCCACTTCAAGCTTCCCTTCTGTCATTAACTGACCAGCAATTGGATTTGAACCAATATGGGAGGCAATAATTTTCCTTGCTCTTCCTTGGCTGACAATCTTTCCGATTCCTATTTCAGGAAAACCTGTATCATTTCCAATTAACGTTAAATCTTTCAATCCTTTTTCTAAAATGCCGTCGATTAAGGTTGGCGGTGAGCCAATCCCACCAAATCCCCCATATAGGATCGTCACGCCATCATAAAAAAAGTCCAATGCCTTATTTACTGAAATAATCTTTCCGAAGGAGTTATCCATCTTATTCAACCCCTTCACTTTGTACTAAGTATTGAGTTAAAAATGATTGCAATGATTGTTCAAATCGCGAAACTAACTCAGCTAATTCGGAAAAAGTAATCGTTAACGGCGGTGCAATTAAAATTGCATCTCCATTAATTCCATCCATTCCTGCATTAGCAGGATAAATGAGCAATCCATTCTCCTGTGCTGATTGGATAAGCTTCCGGGTCAAGGATAATGACCGCGGAAACGGAGTTTTTGTTGTTTGTTCCTCGACAAATTCAATTCCAATCATGAGGCCTTTGCCGCGAATATCACCAATGATTGGGAACTTTTTTTGCAGCTTTATGAGATTTTGTAGCAAATAGTCACTTTTATCCTTCACATCTTTAATGATGTCATTTTTCTCGATATATTCGAGTACTGCTAGTGAAACAGCACATGATTGTGGGTTTGCAGTAAGAGTATGTCCGCTCATCACACTTTTCGAACCCGATAGAATAGGCGCCATTACCTTTTCACTTACAAGTGCTGCGGCAATTGGTGCATATCCAGCACCCATTCCTTTACCGAGGGCAACAATATCCGGTTCAATTCCCCAATGTTCACTTGCCAGCATTGTTCCCGTACGTCCAAAGCCTGTCATCACTTCATCAGCAATAAAAAGGATATTGTTCTGCTCACATATTTCTTTAATAACTTTATAATAATCCTCTGGTGGTGTGATCGCGCCACCGGCAGCTCCGATAATCGGTTCAGCGATAAAAGCAGCAATTTGCTCTGCTCCGATTCTTTTAATAGCTAGATTTAGTTCTTTGGCACATATGTACCCGCATTCAGGGGCTTCGCGATTATATGGGCAGCGATAGCAATATGGTGGATGGATAACTGGGAAATCTTCCAATAAAGGAATAAAGCGCTCACGTCTACTCGTATGCCCTGACATGGAAAGCGCCCCTAATGTAATCCCATGATAGCTCATCCAGCGTGATAAAACCTTATTCTTCGTTTTAATTCCTTGTTCCTGCCAATATTGAATCGCAATTTTCATTGCTGTTTCTGTTGCCTCTGAACCGCTATTAACAAAAAAACACCAATTCAAGTCGCCTATCGTTAACTCTGCAATTTTTTTCGCTAGCTTTTCTGCTGGATCACTCGTAAACTGTGAGCGATAAACGAAGGATACTTTTCGTGCCTGCTCATGCATGGCATCAATTATTTCCTTCACCCCATGCCCAATATTCGCCGTAATCGCACCTGATGAGGCATCTAAATATTCCTTTCCGTCCTTGTCAAACAAATAGACCCCTTTACCATAATCAATAACCGGATATGCAGCATCTAATATCGGCTTAATTAAATTTGTTTGAAGCATAGGCCCCCTCCATCCAACTAATGGCTTAATCCTTATAAAAAACTATTCAGCTAATTATATCATTTTTCTGATTATTTATAAAATATTAATAATTTATTTTTCCATGTTTTTCTGGTAATTAGTAAAAAAAAGAACAGTCATCATGACTGCTCGATAAAAATTTCTGTTTTGTTTGCTGAGGCCGATATCGTTGCATTCGCTCCAAGTGGAATGGTCGCCATCGGCTGAACGTGACCAAAATTGACATTTGCCACAATCGGAATGTCTTTCAACTCCCTTTTACTAGCAATGATTTTTTTTAATGCTGCTTCTGTCATTTGTGAGTCCTTTTGAAACCTGCCGATTAACAATGCTTTTATGTCCTTTGCATCGGGAAGATGAAGGAGTGATTGCAGATCACGGTCAAAGGAAAGGGGATGTGATTCCTCATCATCCTCGATAAATAAAATGGCATCTTTAAGAGATGGCATAAAGTCAGTTCCCTGCAATAAATTGAGTGTGCATAGATTGCCGCCAATTAACTTCCCTTCTGCTTTTCCTTCTTGCAAAATTAAATAGCCGCTTTGCTCATTAAAAGTTCTAGCCTCCTGATCAAGATACCATGCGTCATCACTCCAAAAATTCGATGGCTCAATTTCATAAGGGGCATCATTCGTCACGGTGGTAATAAATGACTCTAATGTATATTCAAACCCATGCTTCACACCAAAGCTGGAAAAATGAGGTCCAGAGTATGTAATCAATCCTGTTTTTTTATAGATCGTTGCACTTAAAGCGGTAATATCACTATAGCCACAAAATATTTTTGGATTTTGCTTAATTAACGAATAATCAATGTAATTCAATAACTGATTTGCATTATATCCGCCAATTGCCGTTAAGATTGCCGCAACATTCGGATCACGAAATGCATCATGAAGATCCTCAATCCGTTCCTCAATCGATGAACTGAAAAATTCATCATGTACGCTTGTGTTTTTTCCAAATGTTACATGAAAGCCAAGATTATGTAACCGGGAAATGGCAATGTCAATTTGTTTTTCTTTTATTAATTGCAAGCTCCTTGATGGTGCGATTACCCTAATCTCATCACCAGGCTTCAATCTCTTTGCTAACATATGTAACCTCCTCCTTTTCTACTTGAGCAAGCCACCTAAGCTACTCAACTTTTCATAAATTTTATTATATCAAAAAAGACTGTCTTGCTTAAGAAGACAGCCTAGCATTTCTATTTCTATTAAGCTTACCAGCTGCCAATACAGCTAGCACCAATGATAATTAACAGAATAAACAATACGACAATTAACGCAAACCCACCTGCGAATCCTCCTCCTCCATATCCACAGCAACCGCCGCCTACTGGAGCAGCCGCCACCGGATAACCATATCCTTGAAAACATGGGTCACAGCCATATCCACCATATCCATACATACTCATTCACTCCTCATTTTTTTTGGGACATTTTCCATATTAAAATATGAAATAGGTGCTTGGCATGTACGGGTATTTGCCTATATTTTTTGAAAAACAATGCGATGAATGCATGAAAAATTTACTCAAACAGTGAAAGAAACTCACCAAATCCTTCTTGAACTAATTGTTCCTTCGGAATGAATCGAAGCGAAGCAGAATTAATGCAATAGCGTAAACCCGAAGGATTAGGTCCATCATTAAATACATGACCAAGATGTGAATCTGCCGTTTTTGAGCGCACCTCAGTGCGTATCATAAAATGGCTTGTATCTTTTTTCTCAGTAACCTCGTCATCATCAATTGGTTTTGTAAAGCTTGGCCAGCCACAGCCTGCATCGAATTTATCCTTAGAACTAAAGAGCGGCTTACCTGAGACAATATCAACATAAATCCCTTCACGAGTATGATCCCAATATTCATTTTGAAATGGAGGCTCTGTTCCATTATCTTGTGTTACATG
>JAEWDX010000048.1 GCA_023389895.1 Bacillota bacterium | reverse complement strand
AGGAAGGCAAGGGTTATGAGGAAAAATATATTGCCTTATTAAAGGATAGCGCTTCGATGAAGGTAGAAGATTTAGCGAAGAAACATCTACAGGTTGATTTAACAAAACCAGAATTCTGGGAAAAGGCAGTAAAGCTATGTATAGACGATATTGAAGAATTTCTTGTTTTAACAGAAAATTAACGATAAAATGACTAAGAGGCTGCCCGGAGCCAATCTCGTTGGGCAGTCTTTTGTTTCTTGAATTTTTCGTCATTTTAATGGGCTAATCATTAAGAGTTAAGATAATCTTTTCCATATTGGAGGTGAGAATTTTGAAGCAAACCATTTATCGTTTTCTGATTGAATTAACAAATGGAAGATGGACATCAAGCTTACTTAAGAAATTTGCTTTATCAAAAGCAAGTCGCTTTATCATTCCATCTTTTTCAAAGACTTATCGAATTAATGAGCGAGAAATGGAGAAAACAAAAGCCGAATATCATTCCCTTCATGATTTTTTTACAAGAAGACTAAGAGAAAATGCTCGAGAAATAGATGTTGAAGCGAATTCGGTTATTAGTCCAGTCGATGCAGTAATTAATGATATCGGGCTCATCGAATCGAGCCATCAAATCACAGTAAAGGGGAAACAGTATTCGATTAAGGAAATGCTTGGAAGTGATGAAAGAGTTATGAAATATACGGATGGATATTACATGATATTTTATTTAAGTCCAAGCCATTATCACCGTATTCATAGCCCTGTTGATGGTGTTGTTGTTGATCAATGGACATTAGGGACGAAGTCGTATCCAGTTAATAAGCTTGGTTTAAAATATGGAAAGAATACTCTTTCAAAAAATTATCGAACGATATCTGAAGTAAAGCATGCTAGTGGGCAGCTTGCAATTGTGAAGGTTGGAGCAATGTTCGTTAATTCAATTGAACTCATTCATGAAAATGAAAAATTAGCAAAGGGAGAAGAAATGGCTTATTTTTCATTTGGTTCCACAGTTGTCCTTTTATTCGAAAAAGACAGCTTTCAACTCAAATCATCGATTAGACCTCCTACAAATATAAAAGTAGGAGAATGTATTGGTTATTTACTACCTAAAGAAAAAACAGCCACTGGTCGGCTGTAGTATCGTATGTTTTCTCAGCATCCTCAAAAGAATACTACGAGGAAACTTTTATTCTATTTGCTAATGAGCGTCGGTGAATTTCAGTCTCGATTAAGCGAATAAAGTCTGGACTCAATTTTAGTTCTTTTGCTTTTAGATAAGATTCGACTAATAATTCGTCTGATAGTTTTCGCATACACTTATTCACCCCCAACAAGATCTAACATGTTCTATTTGTTATGTCGATTACATATAATTGTAAGTTTAATGTTGTACTCTTACTTTAGCAAAATTCTTAGTTTGGAACAATCGTTCTCTTATCCACAGATAACAGTGGATAACTTGTGGTTAAATTGTTCATAACTACAATAAAGCCAGCTAGGAGAATGTGACTAATGTGCATAAAGTTATCCACAATTTACAGTGAATCGGATATTGTCGAAAAGTTTTAAAAAAAGTAAATTAATGATGACGAAATAAACATAATTGGTTATTTTTCATTTCGTCCTTGATAGAGGTGTAAAAAGAGTGTTGAAAATTTTTTTGCCAGATCAGCATGTAAAGGATATTTTTGAAATTACTCCTGAAGGCTTAAAGGAAAAAGGAATAAAAGGAATTATTACTGATTTGGATAATACGCTTGTCGAGTGGGATCGACCAAATGCAACGCCGAAATTAATAGCTTGGTTTGAAGAAATGAAGAACAGTAATATAAAAATTACCATCGTATCGAATAATAATGAGAATCGGGTAAGGATTTTTTCGGATCCACTTAATATTTCATATATTCCTGCTGCTAGAAAGCCGCTAAGACGTGCCTTCAATCAAGCGCTTCAACAAATGGAGTTAAAAAAGGAAGAAACGGTCGTCGTTGGAGATCAATTATTAACAGATATACTTGGTGGAAATCGCAGTGGCTTTCATACCATTTTGGTCGTTCCTGTCGCCCAAACAGATGGATTGATGACACGCTTTAACCGAAAAGTAGAAAGAAGAATATTAAATTGGTTCCGAAAAAAAGGAATGCTTCAATGGGAGGATTAAATTGTGAATGAATGTACATGTATCGGCTGTGGTGTGAAAATCCAGACGGAGGATGAAAATGCTCTTGGGTATGCGCCTCAGTCTGCTTTAGAGAAGGAAGTCGTTATTTGTCAGCGCTGTTTTCGCTTGAAAAATTATAATGAAGTTCAAGATGTCGACTTAACGGATGATGATTTTCTCAAAATCTTGAATACAATTGGTAGCAATGATGCACTCATCGTCAAAATTGTCGATATTTTTGATTTTAATGGAAGCTGGCTTCCGGGTCTTCATCGTTTCGTTGGCAAAAATAAAATTCTTCTCATTGGAAACAAAGTTGATTTGCTGCCAAAGTCTGTGAAACAGATGAAATTAATCAATTGGATGAAGCAGGAAGCTAAAGAGCTTGGTTTAAAGCCTGAGGACGTCTTTCTCGTTAGTGCCGCAAAGGGTCAAGCAATTGAGGAAGTAGCTGCCGCAATCGATAAATACCGTGAAGGAAAAGATGTTTATATTGTTGGCTGTACAAATGTAGGGAAATCCACTTTCATTAATCGAATTTTAAAAGAAGTGACGGGTGAGGATGATGTCATTACAACATCCCATTTCCCTGGAACTACCCTTGACATTATTGAGATTCCTCTAGCAGATGGAAGGGCATTAATTGATACACCAGGAATCATTAATCATCATCAAATGGCTCATTATGTAGACAAGCGTGATTTAAAGATTATTACCCCGAAGAAGGAAATTAAACCGAAAGTTTATCAATTAAATGAAGGACAAACGCTTTTCTTTGGTGGGCTTGCACGCTTTGATTATGTG
>JAEWDX010000426.1 GCA_023389895.1 Bacillota bacterium | reverse complement strand
ATATAAATACTGCCTTGAGTAGGTTCGATTAAGCGATTAATCATTTTCATTGTCGTTGTTTTCCCACAGCCACTCGGTCCGATAAAAACAATAAATTCGCCTTTATGAATGTCTAAACTCAAATTATCAACAGCTTTTTTTCCTCCTTTATACATTTTTGAAACATTTTCTAATTTCAGCAAATGTAATACACCTCCGAAAAAATCCTTACAATATCACCGAAAGGACTTTCATTTCAGGTGGAAATTGTAAGGATTTTTAGTAATAACAATAGTATAGTGTAAAGTTTGTAAAATATAAAGTTTACAAATTGCACGTATTTTACTTATTTTACGTGAATTAATGCCTCTACAAGGTTTAATATTGGAATCACTTAGTATTTCGCTCGAATAACCTCTTTTTCTGCCAAATACACACTTGCACCTTTTTTCATTAATATGTTAAATTGCATATGATGATGGCAATTGGAAGGGTGAGCATATATGGAGCAAACACAAAACATGAAAATCGAACAACTTGAGGCTCAATTTATTGAAAAAATTGCTGAAAATATGCCTATATACGGAGTCTCAACAACAGTTGGACGAGTATTGGGAATCATGTATACGAATAAGAAACCGATGACCCTTGATGAGCTATCTGTTGCAACAAGTATGAGTAAGACACGGATGAGTCAAGTCGTTCGAGAGATGCTTGATCTAAATATTGCTGAAAAAGTATTTGAAAAGGGTGTTCGTAAAGATTTATATAATGTCGATCAGGACTATTACGAAACCTTCATTTCCTTATTTACATTTAATTGGCAAAAACCAATTAAAAAGAATAAGGTATTTGAGAAAAAATTATCAGCAGAATTATTGGACATGCTTGAAGAAGGGACTTTAACTGAAGAAGCAGAAGACAAGGTCAATCAATTATTAAAAGAAACAAAAGACTGGATCGATTTTTATCAATGGTTAAGTCAGCTTATCGAATTCTTTGATAGCGGGGAAATTTTCAAGCATGTACCAAAACCATAATCTAAAATTACAATTTATCCCGCATTAACGGATTGTAAGACCCCCACTTCAAGAAGTTAAGGGAAACCAAAAATTCAAAGTGGGGGATCAAACAGCCCGTAAATGCCCGATTGGTTCAACTAACAATCAGTGGGGGATGAAGGCCGACTAAGAACGCTACGTCCTCCTAAAACATTCGTTTTAGTCGTGCGATGTAATGCTAGGAAGCCTTCCTTGTCCTGTAGCAACATCGGCACTTGCACGTCCTGTGCTTCGGAAAACCCTCACTGATGGAAGTTTCACTTTATCACAGAATCATAGGTAGCCAAGACCAAATGGCAATAGCATATATCCCCAAAAAACACAGACATAAATTTTACCCTAAAATAACAAAAAACACTGCCAATGAAACTGGCAGCGTCCAGGATTAGTTTTTTGTTAAAATCATTTAATACTATCTAATTTTTAAATTTATGTCCCGATTAATGGTAGCAGGATAATCTAGTAATTTAAGTCTGATTGGACCTTCAACTTTTTCATCTTCTGGATATGGGACAGAATAGGTTACATAATTGTCAACAGGTGAACCACCAGCACCAAATGATTTTCCATCTCCAATGATGTTCCCTTCAAAATCTTCTGCATACATAAAAATTTGATTGTGTAGAAAATTGAAATCAGTTTCTAATTTAATCTCGAGCTTATCTTCTCTCATGAAAACCTCTTTTAACTTTCCGTCTTTTGGAGCTTTAAGAATCTTTTTATGAACTGGATCAATTTCAACCCAGAGCTCATCCTTCTCAATTGCACGGATGCTGCTAAAACGTAAATACAATTCCTCTGGATATGAAAAATAGGGACTTTGTAACTGAATGATTGTTCCATCTTCATTATCAAGATTGAGGGACTTCTCCGCATAAGAATGCCAAACTCTTCCTGCCCCATCAACTAGCTCCAAATCATTAAAGCCAAATATCCTTTTACTATTTTTTTCGTCATATACAAGATGTACATCTGCCTGTGAAGGGTATAGGATAACTTCTTTAATAGTGATATTTTGACCTGCCACAGTACTAGTTTGATTCAGTTGAAAGACCTCTTTTTTAGCAAATTTATCTTTATCAATTGAAAAAGCAACCTCATGGTTACGGTCAAATATTTTTCCATTTTCGCTGAAATCGATAAATTCGCCAACTCCTCTAAATTCGAAAGATGCGATGAGTTTTTCTGGAAGCTCATCCTTCTCGTCTAAAGGAAATTTCGCCACCCTTAAAGAATCACCATCTTTTTCAAAAGAAGAAAAAGTAGGGTTATATGGGAGCGTTTCCCTCTCAGCAGTAAGTAAAATTATTTCTTTTAGAGCGAAATCAAGGTTATTGTTAATTGTTTCATATTGAAAAAACACGATTAAATTTCTTTCATCATGTATTATGGAATCAACTGTTACCTTTAAGCCACTATACTCATCTGAAGCTTCCACTTTTTGGAGGTAGTTATTTTCCACAGCCGCCACTAATCCTTTATCTTGACGAATTAATTTTATGATCCCCTCCATCCCAGGAACATTGGCAATATAATCTGCCATCGCATCTGATATTTTAATAGAGGAAACAATTCCGATTATTAAGATGCTTGCTACTAGAAAAACTTTAGCTGAAAGATTTTTCTTTTTTCTCGTTTTCATGTTTTTTGCCCGTTTTATTCCTTCAAGGATTGCTTGATTAGCTAAATCATCTGCTATGTTAAGCTGGTCATAATTCGGTTTTGATTTTTCTAATTCTTGTTCTTCTTTTTCAAAATCATGCATTTAGCTCGCTCCTTTCATCGAGTTGTTGCCTTAGTGCTCCCAGCCCTTTGTAAAGCCAGGTTTTAATGGTGCTTTCAGGTTTTTCTAATATTTCTGCAATATCCTTTATTCTTAAATCATGATAATACTTGAGGACGATGACTTCTCTACAGTCCGAATCTATTTTTTGTAAAGCCTCCTCAATTACTAACCCATTGCTGTAATCGACTATTTCTGAAATATTCTCATCTAAATTTGTGTAAGTAACTTTTTTCTTTTTCTTATGCTGATCATGGCAATAGTTCAGCATAATTCGGATAAGCCATGTTGAAAAATATTCGGGCTGTTTCACTTTTTTAATTGATTGATAGGCTCTAAATGTTACCTCTTGAAGTGCTTCTAAAGCTTCTTCTTCATTTCGTAAATAGGATAGAGCAATTTTCAATAATTGAACCTTATGCATTTGCATTAATTCATAAAATGCACCATCATCTCCTTTTTTGGCTTTTTTCAAAAGTTCTTCTATCTCCAAGGAAACTCATCCCCCTTTCTGCTTTCTAATCGTTAGACTGACGAATGAACAGAAAAGTCTTAAAAATGTTATTTTAAATAAACAGTAAAACATCCCTTATCAAAATGGCGATAAGAGACGATGGAAAAAGGCTATTATGAATTTTTCTAAAACTATATAATTAATTTAACTTTACCCTAATAATAGGAAGAGGATTATGTAAAATGATTAGGAGGTAAACAAATGCTCTACCATTTTAGCGAAGAAAATAATATTTCAATTTTCAAACCTAGAACCTCAAAAACTAGTGTAGACCCAGTAGTATGGGCAATTGACAAAGAACATGGCCTTCATTATTATTTTCCGCGTGATTGCCCTAGAGTCATCTATTGGAAAACAGAAAATACGATGAAAGAAGATATTGCGAACTTCTTTGCTGATACGAGTGCAGATAAAATCATCGTTGTCGAAAATAGCTGGCTAGGGCAAATCCGAGAGACAAAATTATATATGTATACATTTGAGCCTGCATCCTTTAAGTTATTTGATAAAAATGCAGGTTATTATGTTTCAACTGGACAAATTGTGCCTGTCAGTGTAGAGCCAGTCGGTGATTTGCTAGAAAAGATTTTACATGAAAAGGTAGAATTACGATTTACGCCAAACCTCTATCCAATTCGAAACCGGATAGTCACTTCATCACTTGGTTTCTCCGTTATCAGGTTCAATCATGCTAAAACAGAATAATTAGGGCTATTTTCATTTTAAGAGCTTTGTTCCCACAACTTAAATAGTTTTTCGATTTCTCTATTTGCATCAATATCAATTCTATTTCGAATGGCATGTAATAGTTCATGAAAAATAGGCTGGAGCCCATAGAAGCTCCAGACTCGCTCATAAATGGCATGAACGGACTCGGGCCCAGTATAGTAAGACAGCACTTTTTGAGTAAAATCAGCTCCGAAGTCCCAGTAAAATCCAGCGAAATCAAAGGCAGGATCACTTATTTGAGCATCAGTAAAGTCAATTACGCCAGTAACTAGATGACTAGTCGGATTGTAAAGGATGTTAGCGCATGTTAGATCCCCGTGGATTACACATTTTGTTGACTTCTCATTGCGATATTGCTGGAGAAAGTTTTGAAATAGCTGATCAATTTTCGACTGGTAAACTCGCGAAAGTAAAGGATAGATTTCTTGTTTAACAGAAGTATAGAGATCATACCAATAATCGAGCGTGTGAATAGTTGAAATAGAACCTTGTTTGAAATCCGTAGCTTGAATACGATGCAGTTTTGTCAAAAAATCTCCAAGAAGTTTTGCAGATTCGTCTATATTTATTTCATCCTTGTTTAAGTCAAGTTGGACACCGTCAATATATTGATGATAAGTGCAAATTAGCTTTTCTTGTTTATCATAGAGGAATGTATAATCAGGAAATTGCAAGAGCGGTTCTTTCATCATTAAAAAATCTAAAAGCTCCTTTTCCATCTTAATTTTTTTAGCTATCTCATTGTTTTTAGGAAAACGAAAGGCATATTGTTGATTAATAATGATAAGCTCATTGTCCCAGCCACGATTATTTTCTTCTATTTGAATAATTTTTAGAGTGGGAATTGCTGATTTAATAAACTGAATCTTCTCTCTCCTATCCATTAAACTATCCTCCTATAGAATGTCTATATTTTTAGTATAGATTAACAGGCTAGTAGACGAAAAACATCATTTACCCTAAAAACTTCATCAATTTGTTAACATTTCGTTAATTTATAAGAATAATGGTTTCCGAATGATTCTAGTAAAGTAAAATGAAAGTAATAAGGATAAAAGAGGAGATAGCTTGTATGTTAAAGGAGAAACGAGATTTTACTTGGCTTATTCAAATAATCCTAAAGATTCTTCAGTTCATTTTAAATTTTTCTTTGGTTGTGCTAGCGGCTATTTTGTCATTTTTATTAGTGAAGGAACTGATCGTCTTTTTCAAAATGTTATTTGTTAGCAACAGCAATGATTATCAGCTTTTCCTTGCCAATATTCTTATTTTCTTTTTGTACTTTGAGTTCATTTCGATGATTGTGAAATACTTTAAAGAAAATTATCATTTTCCGCTCAGATATTTCATTTACATCGGCATCACAGCAATGATTAGGGTAATTATTGTTGAACATGATAGCGCTATTAATACATTGCTGTACTCTCTAGTCATATTGGTCTTAATCATTGGCTATTATATTATGCATATGACTCCTAGGGATAGGAAGAACACAAAGGATTCTTAATATTAATTAGCAAAACAGCAGAGCCTCGTTGGAGATGCTCTGTTTTTTTTTATGAATGTGAAAAGAATAAAGCGATAAATAATTTTGAAAAACTGAAACGTTTTACATACATCAACTATCTAACAGTTAGAAGAAAGGAGGGGCAACTGTTTTGCTAGAGATAAAAAAGGTTCAAAAAGCGAAAAAAGGAAATAATAAGGCTTTTCAAGAGCTGATGGAGGAGGAAAAAATAAAGCTTTATAAAATTGCCTATATTTATATGAAAAATGAGGATGACGCATTAGAGGTTTTTCAAGAAACGGTCTATAAAGCATTTATTTCGATAAAAAACTTAAAAGACGAACGGTATTTTTCGACATGGATAACGCGCATTCTCATTAATACAGCCATTGATTTATTAAGAAAGAAGAAACGAGTTATCCCAATGGATCGGGAGTTTTTAGAGAATAAGGTGAGTCCACACTGGCCAAATGAACATCATCATGATTTGCTTGAGGCGATTACGGAGTTAGAAGAGAAATATAAAACCGTTTTAGTTCTCCGTTTTTACAAAGATTATTCAGTTAAGCAAATTGCGGAAATGTTAGATTGCCCAGAAGGTACGGTCAAAACAAATATTCATCGTGGAATTAACCAGCTGCGTGAGAAGATGAAGGAGGATGCTGTGAATGAATAACCAATTACCAGAATTTAAAAATGAAGTGGATAAAATAGCAGTGCCAACAGAGAAGCTTGATCTCATTATTGCGAACACAATAAAGGAAAATAAAGTTAAAAAACCAAAGCGGAGAATCGCGCTTTATTCATTAAGTGCAGCCGTATTAGGCATTAGCTTATTAATCGGTTCAGCGATTGCTTCCCCAGCAATGGCGAAGATTGCCTCCCATATTCCACTTATTGGAGTATTCTTTAATGATTCGGATGACGAAGGGCTAAGAATTGCCGGACAAAAAGGACTGACACAGATTGTTGATCAATCAGCAAAGGATAACGGAATTACATTAACGATGAACGAGGTATTCTATGATGGAACACGTCTAACGTTTGGCTATACGCAAGAAGCATTGCTTGCAATTGGAGAGATAGAAAGACCAACAATTGAAGTGAATGGGAAGGAAATTAATTTCAGTTCAGGATATTCAGGAGATTTTATCACGCCTTTGAAATATAAAGGAACGATGGACATATCACCAACGGAAGAGCTGCCGGAGGAATTTGAATTGAAAATGAGGATCGATGCAGTTGGACGTATTCCTGGAAAATGGGAATTCGTCTTTCCAGTTAAGCAATCGAATGAAGTTACGGTGATTAGGCCAACAGAGGTCAAATCAATCGAAGGGGCAGAGATGAAGATCTCCACCTTGAAGCTTGGACCAGCGGGTGTGAGTTTGGCTGTGCAAGTGACAGCTGATCAGAATCAGAATAAACTAGATATTTACGGCTTGCATTTCTATATTTTAGATAAAAAGGGAAATATGCTAGATATTGTGAGTGCAAGTGGCATGGGTGATGTGGAAAATGGCATCGAGACAGCTAAACTCGACATTCTTTTTTCTCCATTAAAAGAAGGAATCAAGAAAGTGGAAATCATCCCATATACGATTCCGAAGTCTTTTGAAACTAGAACGATAGAAGCAGTAAAGTTAGCTGATCAAGATCTTCCGTTTGTCATGGATCAAGGTGAGAGTGGGAAGGTTATCATTGAAAAGATTGACTATATAGGAGATAAATTAGTCATTTATTATCAGGTGGAAAGTGATGTTATTGTCGATAATTATTCTTCTCTCAATCCTATTTGGCTAGAGGACGCTAAAGGAAATAACCTATACTCAGAAGATAATCCGTTGCCTGAAAGAATCAAAGGAAATCATTTCAAACAAGAATTCACAACTGGTAATAAGAAAGATTTAATATTGAAAACAGTAAAGCAGCCAAAGTCAGTAATGTATGAAGCTTTTGAAATTGAAATACCGTAACTCGAAAATTCGAACCGCCTCTAGTTGGAAGCGGTTTTTTTTTGTGAAAATAAGGTTTGGCAAATAAAAGATGGAATAGGCAAATATTTCTCCATAGCGGCAAATAAAACTCAAATTAGGCAAATAAAATCATAATTACGCAAATAAAACTAAGATTTCAAGCCCACCTGCAAAACAACAAAAATAAATGCAGGATTTTCATTAGAATTAGCGAATTTTGTATATAGAAATAGGAGGAGTGATAAAATTGATTGTGAAAAAACGCGAAATCCCTGATCAAATCCGAGCACTTGAGGCAATACTTCGCAGGATATCGTCTAATCATCCAAAGAGATTGATGATTGAGTCAGATTTATCCAAGTATTGGGCTGGTTTTAATGGTGAGCAAGCTTTGAATTATTATTTAAGTTTTTTAGATGAACAAGAATTTACAATATTCCACGATTTACGTCTCAAAAATGGCGAATATTACTTTCAGATTGATTGCCTCGTGCTTACTGCTTATTTTGCCTTAATCGTCGAAGTGAAAAATATGACAGGTACTCTCCGCTTTGAACCAAATTTCAATCAATTAATTCGAAGTTTAAATGATAGGGAGGAAGGATTCCCAAATCCGATATTACAAACTAAACGTCAAAAGCTTCAATTAGAAAAATGGCTTAATAAACAACATTTTCTAACTATTCCTATCGAGATACTAATTGTGAGTAGTAATTCTACTGCTGTTCTATTAGGAAATAAGGCAGTATCTAACATAGTATGTAAAATTGACCGAGTTTTAGAGAAAATTAATGAACTAGAAAGGAAGCATTAGTCAGAAACTCACTGTTAAAGAAATAAAAAATCTTACGAAACTTTTATTGAAACATCATACGTCCTCTAATAGAAGCTCATACCTCCAAAAGTATACAATTCCTCATACAGATATAATAACAGGTGTTCAATGTCCGCAATGTTTTACGATCCCAATGATTTATAATAGAAAGAAGTGGTACTGTCCAGCATGTCAAGTTCAATCATTTGATGCACATACACAGGCAATTAATGATTATTTTTATATTATTGATCAAAGGATTTCGAATAAGGAGCTGCGTCAGTTTCTTCATATTTCTTCAATCTATTCCACCTCCAAACTTCTAGCCACAATGGATTTAGTGAAATCAGGTGAAAAAAAGGGAAGAGTGTATTCTCCTCGGAACTAAATTTTAATGTAAATGGACTTTTTTTAATAGAATTTATTCTAATATTAAGGTTTAAAAATCGGGCAACTCAGTTAAAGTATTTTCACTTGTTTTCTTACTCCAATCAAGTTACCATTGTTAAGGGTTCGTTAGGAGGGCTTTAACATTGGATAAACGTGTTTATTTATTAGCTCTTGTCTCGTTTGTTGTTGGGATGGTTGAGCTAATAATTGGTGGACTACTTGATTTAGTTGCGAACGATTTGAAAATAAGTCTTTCACATGCTGGATTTTTAATAACTATTTTTTCGCTTACATTTGCCATTGTGGCACCAATTTTATTAACGGTCACGCAAAAGATAGAGCGGAAGCAGCTAACGATGATTTCTTTAGTCGTGTTCCTTTTAGGCAATATAATTGTTATTTTCAGTCCATATTATAGTATATTGATTGCGGGACGCGTCATTTCGGCTGCAAGCGGCTCTTTATTGATAGCACTATGTTTAACAATCGTACCGAAAATTGTAGCTGAGCAATATCGTGCTCGTGCAATTGGTGTTGTATTTATGGGAATAAGTGCATCACTTGTATTAGGCGTTCCAGTTGGTCTAATGCTCGGAAATGCTTTTACGTGGAGAGCACCATTTGTAATGGTCTCAGCTTTAACAATCCTTTCAATGATAGGTGTACATTTCTTCTTAGAAAAAATGGCGCCAAATCCGCCAATACCAATCGAGGAACAGATTCGTACGTTGAAGAATCGTAAAATTCTCTTTGCACAGATGATTTCATTTTTACATTTAACAGGGCATTTAACCTTCTATGCCTATTTAACACCGTTTTTAAAAATGAAAATGGGACTTGATGGGACATGGGTTAGTATTGTGTACTTAATATTTGGGATTGCTGCTGTCATTGGCGGTGGACTTGGTGGGATAATCGTTGATCGCTTTGGTGCAAAAAAGTCGATCCTTTCTTTACTTGTTATTTTTGGATTATCCATTTTTGCGATTCCATATACTACAGGTGTAATGCCTCTATTCTTACTATTATTAGTCGTATGGAGTATGATTAGCTGGACGATTTCCCCGGCTGTTCAAACGTATCTTATTGAGCTGGCGCCAGAAACAGCAGGTATTCAGCAAACGTTGAATAATTCGGCAGCTCATTTAGGAATCGCAACAGGTTCGTTCGTCGGCGGAATCGTCATTGAGCAGGCATCAGTTGAGCTTAACCCGACAATTGGTGGATTATTTGTTATTTTGGCGCTAGGAGCTGCTTTTATATCAATGGCAAAATCGGGAAAAAGTAAAGAGTGCGAAGTGATTTAAGATGCTATGCCGTTTCCTTAAATAGGTGCGGCTTTTATTGATGAATGAAAAGTGAAATTCCGCAAATAAAAGTATAGAACGACAAATATAATCGTAATTCGGCAAATAAATATGAAAGTTGGATGTAGAAATTAGATAATATAACCAACCTTATTTAACCTAATAATATTAGAAGGAAAAATTTAATCAGTAAAAGTGGTGTCTAACATGAATAAATGGTTTTCATCAGCACTTGCCTCTGTTCAATGGCTGTTTTTTATTTTTACTAATACAGTAGTCGTTCCGATATCAGTTGCGAATGCTTTTCAGCTGCCTGCTGACACGACAGCAATGATGCTCAGAGCATCGCTCATTCTAACAGGATTAGCCTGTATTTTTCAAGCGTGGCAAGGACATCGTTTCCCTCTTTTGGAGGGAAATGCTGGATTATTATGGGGTTAATCTTAAAAGAGAAAATTGTTAATTGGTCAGCATTAGAAAAAACAGAATAGAACTGTAATTACCCCCTCTTGTGTGACACTGTTGTCGAATTCAAGAGGGGTTTTACATTAACCTATAAGCTTTCCCTTGATTGAAGCTTCGCCTTCTCCAAGTGGTTCTTGCTTTTTCTACCCATAAGATTAACGACAAGTACACCAGCTATCGCGATGGCTCCTCCAATGAGTGAAAGAGTGCTCGGCCATTCATCAAGCCAAATCCAGGCAACGATGATGGCAACGACTGGTTCCGCATATAGTACGCTTGAAATGGAGCTTGCCTTGCTCATAGACAGGGCGATTGCCCAAGTGACATAGCCAATTGCTGCAGGGAAAATTCCCGCATAAATCGTCGCTAAATGTGCTTCTAATGTAGCATGCTGAATATCTTGAAGCAGACCTGGAGCAAAAATAAAAAACGGTACTGTACCGACCCATGTGATAT
>JAEWDX010000008.1 GCA_023389895.1 Bacillota bacterium | reverse complement strand
TGTCGCTGGCAATAAACAAGCAATCGTTCTCGACTTCGCCATCGCTTGAATTCCTTCGTCTGATGCTTTTAATAAATGTTCAGCCGAAATTGCTCCGACCTTTGCGGCAAGCTCGGCTCCCCCATATGGCTCAATTTCATCTGCATGAATTTTCGGGATTAAGCCTAATTTTTTCCCCGCTTCTAAAATTCGCTCTGCTTGTTCTGGAGTATAGACATCCTTTTCACAGAAAACATCATTGAACTCGGCCAATTTTTCCCGGGCAACAATCGGCAGCATCTCATCTATTAATAAATCAACAAACTCATCTTCTCTGCCTTTGTATTCTGGTGGTACAGCATGGGCTCCCATAAAGGTTGGCACGAGATCAATCGCATGCGTTTTCTGTAACTGCTTCATGACCCGCAGCTGCTTCAATTCCGTTTCCAAATTCATGCCATAGCCGCTTTTTCCTTCGACTGTTGTCACACCATGCTGAAGAAATGAATCAAGTCGTCGCGATGTTTGTTCAATTAGCTCCTCGTCCGTTGCTTCACGGGTCATACGAGTCGTTGCATGGATTCCACCGCCCGCATTCATAATCTCCATATAGGTCGCCCCTTGAAGGCGCATTTCAAATTCGCGTTCACGGCTTCCCCCATATACGACATGTGTATGAGGATCGACTAAGCCAGGGGTTACTAAATGTCCTGTAGCATCCATTATTTCCGCTTCTCTCACTCTTGCTGCATAAACGGATTCTAGTTCACTCGTTGTGCCAACAGCTTGAATCATTCCATCCTCTAACCACAAACTTCCATCCTCGATTAGACCCAGCTCAGACATCGCAGCTTTTGAACGAGGACCTTTCATCTCCTGCGCAAGAGTTGCTAATTGAGAAATATGCTTTATCCATATTGGTTTTGTCATTCTTTCATCATTCCTTTTTTAGAAAAACTGAGCATTTACTGATGACCGAAAATGAATACTTCGTTTTTCTTATACAATATTTTCTTACAACATTCTTTCTAGAAAAAACTGAGCTTTTTAAACTAGCGAAGCATGGGGATATTAACCCCTTTTTCACGCGCTGTTTTCTCAGCCAATTCATAGCCAGCATCTACATGACGCACAACTCCCATACCTGGGTCAGTTGTGAGGACACGCTCAATTCTTGCCTCTGCTTCCTTCGTTCCGTCCGCAACAATCACCATGCCAGCATGAATCGAATAGCCCATGCCTACGCCTCCACCGTGATGCACAGATACCCAAGTTGCGCCTCCAACCGCATTAATCATCGCATTTAAAATCGGCCAGTCTGCGACAACATCTGATCCGTCCTTCATCGCTTCCGTTTCCCGATTCGGTGAAGCAACAGAGCCTGAATCTAAATGATCGCGTCCAATAACAATCGGTGCTTTCAATTCTCCTCTTGCAACCATATCATTGATGATTTTCCCAAATCGCGCACGTTCACCATAACCTAGCCAGCAAATGCGGGAAGGCAGCCCTTGGAATTGAATTTTCTCCCGAGCCATGCGAATCCAGTTGCATAAATGAGTGTTATAGCTAAATTCGCGTAAAATCACTTCATCTGTTTTGTAAATATCTTCAGGATCACCAGAAAGGGCTACCCAGCGGAAAGGGCCTTTTCCTTCGCAAAATTGTGGACGAATATAGGCAGGAACAAAACCAGGAAAGGCGAATGCATTTTCTACTCCCTCATCCTTGGCAACCTGGCGGATATTATTGCCATAGTCAAACGTAACAGCCCCCTTTTCCATCATCTCAAGCATGGCACGAACATGTTTTGCCATTGATGCTTTTGAAAGCTTCACATACTGCTCAGGATTGTTATTCCGAAGCGTAGCCGCTTCTGCTAAAGTCATTTCTGAAGGAATATAACCATTTAAAGGATCATGAGCCGATGTCTGGTCTGTTAGCACATCTGGGATAAAGCCCTTTGCAATCATCTCCGGTAATAGATCGGAAGCATTTCCTAACAACCCAATGGATAAGGCTTTACCTGCTAGTTTGGCTTCTTTCGCTAATTGAATCGCTTCATCCAGTGATTTTGTTTTTACGTCTGTATAGCGTGTTTCAATTCGGCGATCAATTCGAGTTTCATCCACCTCAATCCCGATACAAACACCTCCGTTCATTGTAACCGCTAATGGCTGAGCTCCACCCATTCCTCCTAGTCCTGCTGTGACGGTAATCGTATTTTTTAATGTACCATTATAATGCTGCTTTGCAAGCTCGGCAAATGATTCATACGTTCCTTGAAGAATCCCTTGAGATCCGATATAAATCCAGCTTCCGGCCGTCATTTGTCCGTACATCATTAAGCCTTGTTTATCAAGCTCATGGAATGTTTCCCAATTCGCATAGGCAGGAACAATATTCGAGTTTGCTAGTAACACGCGTGGGGCATCTAAATGTGATTTAAAGATCGCTACTGGTTTACCAGATTGAATTAATAGTGTTTCATCATTCTCTAGTTCTTTCAGTGATTTAACGATAGCATCGAAGCAATCCCAATTTCGTGCTGCCTTGCCAATTCCCCCGTATACAACAAGATCCTCTGGTCTTTCTGCTACTTCAGGGTCTAAATTATTCATGAGCATCCGGAGCGCTGCCTCTTGCTGCCAGCCTTTCGTATTCAACTCTGTTCCACGGTAACGAACTACTTTTTCACTTGAAATCGTTTTCATTTCATAAGCCTCCTTTTGTTGATATTTTTATTTTATAAGGAATATTATGAAATTTATTTATGAATTAGTGACTTTTTTATAAAAAATTTCACGAATTTTTATAATCATCCCCTTTTTTATAAGTTATTGCTTATTCGCCAAATCATAAAAAATTTCCTAATATATATTGGTTACAGCTCTAACTATTACTGAAAGAAAATATGATTGCGGTGAGCTTAAGCTAAGGTCATAGGAACAGGGGAAGGTATATGGATATTAGGGGTAACAAACTTAGATTACGGAACCACTGGCTGAGGTAATAATCGGGAATAGTGGTCGCATAAAAGCTTCATGAGACCACTAAGCTTCATTTTTATCGAGATTGGTGGTTTCATAAAGGCTCCATGAGACCACTAAACTTCATTTTTATCGAGAATAGTAGTCTCATAAAAGGTTCATGAGACCACTAAGCTTCATTTTTATCGAGAATAGTGGTCGCATAAAAGGTTCATGAGACCACTAAACTTCATTTTTATCGAGATTGGTGGTCGCATAAAGGGTTCATGAGACCACTAAGCTTCATTTTTTTCGAGACTGGTGGTCTCATAAAGGCTCCATGAGACCACTAAGCTTCATTTTTTTCGAGAATAGTAGTCGCATAAAGGCTCCATGAGACCACTAAGCTTCATTTTTATCGAGAATAGTGGTCTCATAAAAGCTTCATGAGATCGCTAAGAGTAATTTTTATCGAGAATAGTGGTCTCAATAATGGGCTATGAAACTATTATTCAGAAAGTGCCACTTTTTTAAAAATAAATCACAATCCTATCCTTTACATTCTATAATCCACTCCGAAAAGCCGATGGTGTACGCCCTACTAGCTGCTTAAATTTAGCATTGAAATACGTTTGGTGGGTAAAGCCTGTTAAGCGGGCAACTTCTTCTAATGATTGATCCGTTTCCTTCAGCAGGCGCTTTGCCTCACGAATGCGCACTTCATGCAGCAAAACACGAAATGACTGACTAGATTCTGCTGAAAAACGGCGGCTTAACGTGCTTTTGTTCATTCGAAGTGCATCAGCACATGCGGTTAAATTCCAATTGGCATTCCAATAATTTGCTTCAATTAATTCCCCCACTTTTTCAACAAAGCTCTGTTTGCCTTCCTGAAGTTGTTTCTGCACCTGTTGAAGCAAACCAGCAATAAAGATAAGTAGCTTTTGCACAATCTGATGGATGACAGGTTTATGGACAATATAGTGAAAAACTTCATGATAAGCAGTCTCTAAACGAGAGTTTTGCAGATTATATGATTTCATATATCTCCGAATTTGCGCGAGTACACTTGTAAGCCGGACACGAATCATTTCGGGATCGGGAAATGGCTGTTTATACGTAAGAAACTCATGTTCAATCCATCGTTTTATCGCGATTATATCCCTTTTCTCAAGCATTTCGATCCACTCCCGCTGTTCAAGTGGGGTTAAGAAAGGATCCATTTCACTTGAAAATACTTGCTCCTTTTCTTCTAAAATAATGTCATAGCCTTCGAAAAAAATTCGTTTCGTTAATTGCCTTGTTTGCTGATATGTTTTTTTTATTGTGCCTTCTGAGGACATCATGTTAATGACGATCGCAAGCGGCTCATCCATCCGCTCCTTCCACCTCGTAAGAAATGCACTGTATTCTTCACGAATGATTTCAATTTTCGTTGTTTCCTGTACACAAAGAATGAAGTCTGATAATGCAAATAAACGATTGCTTTCGGAAAATGGAAATCGCTGCAGCGCATCATAAACAAGCGGAAGTGTCTCCTCATTCGGGGTAAGAAAAGCGACCATCGAAATTGGAAACTTTATATTTTGATCGGTTAAAAATAGATTTGGATAATCAATTGAATACGCATCGATTGAGCTTGCTGAACTTGCTGCAAAAAATGACTGTTCATTTCTTGATAAATAACGAACCTGTTGAATATGTCTAATTAAAATTTCTGGAGAAAACGGTCGGAATAATACATCCTCTGCCCTAAATGTTAGTGCTCGGTAGGCGGTTTGGAAAATTCGTTCAGATGATATCCCTAGCCAATGAATGCGATGCTGCTGAAGAAAGTTACAAAGCTTTTCAAACGCCTGCTCCCATCCGTCCATATCAAGGACAACAAGATCGGCTCGTTGTGTCTGCAATCCTTCTGCTAACTCCTCCACTGAGTCCCAAATCGTTAATTTGACCCCAGTGAAATGGGAGTCTATTATCCAGCTAATTCCTTGAACTTCTAAAGGATCTTTTGTCATCATTTGAATATTCAAAAGCTGTCACCTCCAAAACTCTCTCTTTTTATCATAGCATTTTTGCAAATTTTAAAATATGACTATACTAATCCGGATATTTTAATGACAGCTTCATATGAAATATGATATAAACAGGCTTATAGGGGTGAGAATTATGCAAGAAACAAGTCAATCCCAAAATATTTTAATGAATCAATTCAATGAACTAGAAGAATCTACCGCCAAAAATATAAACGAGCCTTTATTAGCCTTAAAGATTAATAAGGAAAAAATCCAAGCTAATCAACTACTCTACTATGATGTGAAAAAAGATGAAAAGGATCAAAAACATTACTATTCACCAATTGCACATATCAATCCAAATAAGTTATTTTCCTATTACCATGAATTAATTACAAGAACTCATCAACGTCGAGTTCCTTATTTTATTAGCAAGGATCAATATTTATATACATGGGTGGACATGCAGCCCGATGGTACTGTTAAGAGTATTTATTCTGGAGAACATAGAGACCCTCATTCCCTTATTAAAGAGGATTTTGAAACGATTCAAAAAAGATATGCAGAATTTCAGCTGCTACTAAAAAAAACGAAGTATTCAACATTTGAGATTAATAAAAAAATGGCTCATATCGACTCAGCTTTTAAGTTTAATACAGAGCATATTGTTCCACAATCATGGTATG
>JAEWDX010000379.1 GCA_023389895.1 Bacillota bacterium | reverse complement strand
ATACTTCCAATTGATTTTTTACTCATCCATTTCCCTGACAAAACTGCACCTATCGGCCATGTTAGCGACATTGGTAACATGGCAATTCCTGAATAAGTTGCATTTAAACCCGTGACCCCCTGTACCCAAAGTGGAATATAAAAGGTTACGGTAACAAGGATAAACCCTAATAAAAAACCAGCAATATTGGAAATCGTTATGAAATGGTTCTTAAATAAAGAAAGCGGTAGCATAGGTTCTTTTCCCTTCGCCTCAATCCAAAAGAATAAACTAAGCACGATAATTGCTATGATAAACATCATAATAATATTATTTGTCACATGCTTATATTCCTTTAACAATGTTAAAGCATATAAAAAAGCAGTCATGGAAATCGCAAAGGTTGTAATTCCAGCATAATCAATAATTTGTTTTTTCTTTTCAATATTCTCATGTAAAGCTGTCCAGAGAAGAATTAGAGAAATAATACCGAATGGAAGATTCATAAAGAAAATCCAATGCCAAGTAATTTGATCGACAATTAATCCACCTGCTAGTGGACCAACAATTCCGGCAATTCCCCAGACACTGCTAATCCATCCTTGCATTTTTGCCCGCATCTTAAATTCAAAAACGTCCCCAATAATAGTGAATGGAATCGTTGCTAACGCGCCTGCACCGATTCCCTGAATTAAGCGGAAAATAACGAGCTGTTCCATCGTTTGTGAAATTCCTGAGAGCATGGAACCAATTAAGAAAATAATTGTCCCAATTGTAAACATAAGCTTTCTTCCGTATAAATCAGCCATTTTTCCGAAAACAGGTGTACTAATAACAAGCGCTAATAAATAGACAGAAATAACCCATGTATATAATGCGCTGCCGCCTAATTCGTCAACAATTTTTGGCATAGCCGTGCTGACAATCGTTCCTTCAATCGCTGTTAAAAATGTCGCTATTAAAAGAGCAATCACGACAGATTTCTTTTTTGTTTCCTTTTGCAATCGTTTTTCCCCTTTCTAAATAAAGCTTTCAATTGTCATCATGACAAATCGAATCTCATCTAGTATACATTTTCTCTTGCGAATATTATAGAAAATTTACTCGCATTCTTGCTTGATACACAGTGAGAAGATCAAAAATCGACTTCAACGTTACATGAAGAGGAGGGAGATTTCTTTAAGGAGCAACTTTTTTATGAATAACGAGGAAAGCCGTGGTCGAGGAAGCAAAAAGTAGGGGCTGTTCACTCAAGTGGACAGCCCCCTCACAATCTATTAAACTAAAATTAGCCATAATATCATTGTAACAATGATCGTCACAAGACCTTGCAATAATGTGGCCATTGTTTGTGCTTTATAAGCATCCTTCACTTTCATTCCACTAAATTCTGTAATAACCCAGAAGAAACTATCATTCACATGACTGACTGTCATCGCCCCAGCGCCAATAGCCATAACAACAAGCGCTAGTGGAACAGCTCCTTCAATCCCAACTGTTGGAAGCAATGGTGCTATAAGGGATGATGTGATAACAAGTGCTGCTGTTGAGGATCCTTGTGCTGATTTCAATGCCGCTGCAATAAGGAAAGGAATCAGCAAGAATAAAGCACCAGAGAATGTATCTCCAAGATTCCAGCCTTGAATGACATCAGCAACACCAGTGTTTTTAATAACAGTACCAAATGCGCCACCTGCACCCGTTATCAGTAAGATTGGTGCAGCATCTAATAATGCTTGACCAATCCATTTCGATAATGTCTCCTCATTAAACTTAGGTAATAATGCGAATGCTGCTAGCATTCCTGCGATAAGAGCAATAACCGGCTGACCTAAGAAAGTAAAGAAAGTTGCCATATTCCCTTCCATTTTGAAAAATGAAACGACAGAGCCTATTCCGATTAAAACGATTGGCAAGACAATTGGTAAGAATGATTTAAACGTTGAAGGCATTTTTCCAAACGAACGAATGATTTCATCATAGTCCAACTCTTCCCCAGTATCTTCCACTTCGATTTTCACTGCCACTTTTGTTGCCCAGAAATAACCAACAATGGTAGCTGGAATCGCGACAATTAATCCAATTAGAATAATCGTTCCTAAGTAACCTTCTGCACCAATATTTCCTGCTGCAGCAATTGGGCCTGGAGTTGGCGGTACAAGCGTGTGGGTTGCAAACAACCCTGTCGCTAAAGCGACTGACATGGAAGCGGCCGCTACCTTTGCCCGTTTCGCTAATGACTTTCTTAAACTATTCAAAATAACGAAACCAGAGTCACAAAATACGGGAATTGAAACAATATAGCCAATAATGCTCATTGCCAGCTGTGGTCTTTTCGGTCCGACAATTCGAAGGACAACTTCAGCCATGCGCAATGCAGCACCTGTCTTTTCTAAAATGGTTCCAATGATGGTTCCAAACACGATAACGAGACCGATTCCCCCCATTAATCCACCGAAACCAGTATTGATGTTTTCTACTATACTTGCAAGCGGCATACGGGAAGCGAACCCGACAAATAAAGTTCCTAATAGTAAGGATAGAAATGGATGGACTTTAAATTTAGATGTGGCAATAATAATTAACAAAACGCCAAGCAATAATATGGCAAATAACACGAGATTTACCTCCTATTAACTAATAGTTTTATGAAAGCTTTACTCTTTAATCGAAGCAATATACGTACGCGTTACTTGCTCAGAAGCGATCTCGAGCAATTCTGCTCCTCTAGCAATCGCTTCCTCTAGGGACATCGGTGCGTTAATGATACTCTGAACACTCGTAATTCCGTGTTCATATAACACATCGATTCCCTGACCAATTGACCCGGTAAGCGCAAAGACCGGTAAACCGATTTTTTTCGCTGCTTCTGCTACACCCATTGGTGTTTTTCCGGAGGCGGTTTGAAAATCAATTTGTCCTTCTCCTGTAAAAACAAAATCTGCATTTTTCATTTTCTCGACGAGCTTCGAATATTCAATGACAATATCAATTCCTCTTTTTGTCTTCGACGGAAAAAATGCTTGAAAAGCACCACCAATTCCTCCAGCTGCACCAGCCCCAGGCAGATCATGTAAATGAATGCCAGTATGAATCTCAATTAAATCTGCCCAATGTGACAAATTCTCTTCAAGAATGGAAACCATTTCTACTGTTGCCCCCTTCTGAGGACCGAAAACGTATGAGGCACCATTTTTACCGACAAAAGGATTTTGAACATCAGTAGCAATCAAAAATTCACTGCTAGAAATACGGGCATCGAAATCACTATCGTCGATCGAAGCAATCCGAGCAAGCTCTTCTCCTCCATAGCCAATAGGTAAGCCCTCAGAATCGAGCAGCTTCATCCCTAGTGCTTGAAGCATGCCAGCTCCACCATCATTGGTAGCGCTTCCGCCAATCGCAAGAATAAATTTTCTGAAGCCATTATCAAGTGCTGCTTTAATCAATTCACCCGTACCATATGTTGTAGCTGCCATCGGATTTAGCTTTGTCGAATCAATAAGACATAAACCTGAAGCACTTGCCATTTCGATAATGCAAGTTTCTTCATCGCCTAAAATTCCATAAGCTGCCTGAACGGAGCTTAGCAACGGCCCTTTCACTGTTACATCTACCAGCCTGCCATTTGTGGCAGTGACCATGCTTTCCATTGTTCCCTCTCCGCCATCTGCAACAGGAACTAGCACTGTTTCAGCTTCACCTATTACCCTTTTCACCCCTTTTTCAATTGCTTTTGCAACTTTAATTGCTGATAAACTTCCTTTAAACGAATCTGGTGCAATAACAATTTTCATCCAGTTTGCCACCTTACTAAAATCATAATTTCATCAAAATAACGTAGTTAGCTTATGTATAACTGCTCTATTATTAAGAATTTGTTGTATAACACAAACTAACTTAACATTTATTATAATGACGTTTGAAAGGTGATGCATCGTTTTGGACATACAAAAAAACAGCTGATTTTTATTGAATTTTTGTTTATACTATACAAATAAGAACATAAGTGAGGAAAAAAGATCTATGTTAACACAGGCTATCGCCAATGAAATCGTTTCACAAACAATGACTCGTTTGCACCGAAATATTAATATTATGGACGATAGGGGGACAATTATTGCTTCCGGAGATTTAAAACGAATTAATCAAGCCCATTTTGGTGCGATCGAGGTACTTCGAACAGGAGAACCGTTGATTATTAAAGAAAATGAGCGAATGTATTGGGAAGGTGCGAAACCAGGGATTAATCTTCCGATTCAATTCCAAAACGAAATTATTGGTGTCATTGGGATTACCGGAAAACCAGAGGAGATTATGGAATTTGGTGAACTCGTTAAAATGATTACGGAAATGATTATTCAACAAGCATTCATAACAAAACAGCTAGAATGGAGACAACACCTAACAGAAGTAATCTTTGATGAATTAATAACGAGCCCATTAAAAAATGAATTCATTACACAAAAACTTCATTTAATTGAAGGCAATTTAACGAGCCCTTATCAGGTTGCACTAATCGACATCGTCCTCAAACATTTAAAGAAAAGCGACTTGTATTCATTGCTAAATGAGATTTTTAATCGTAAGCAAACACTTATCGGCTTTTTTAGCGTTAATCGTTTATTTATCTTGAGCTCAACTAAGAACGAAACAAAGTTCATCGAAAAATTAAAAAAAATGAGCCGAATTTTAAAAACAAAAGGTATTTCTGCTCGAATTGGTTTAGGCTCACAGGTTCTAGAATATATCCATATAAAGCATTCTTATGAAGAAGCTGTTAGCGCCTTAAAGGTTAGCAAAAAGGATCAGGCTTTCGTTGCCTATACGGAAATTGAAATTCACGCGCTCTTAGATCAACTAAATGAGCGAGCTAAGCAACAATTTTCACATCGAGTTCTAAAAAATCTATCTGATAAACTGCTCAACACATTAGAGCAGTTTACCCTGCACAACTTAAATATCGGCGAATGTGCAAAGAGTATGTATATTCACCGTAATTCGCTCATCTATCGGATTAAGCAAATTAAAGAGAAAACAGGCTATGATCCTCAGTGCTTTCAAGATGCCTTAACCCTTCAGCTCGCAATTTGGATAAGAAAATTAGCAGAAAAGCAATAAAATATGAACGCCCGAGGCAGTTGAAAACATTTGACTTCAATCGAAAAGTGCCAGGCTTCTTCAAAATAAGTATAAAGTAGAACTATACTTTATCTCTTATGAATTATCCAGGCACTTTTTATCGAGGAAACTAGATTTTAAATTGCTGGGTAATCGTTCTGAGTTCCAACGCCATATTACTTACATTTTCGGCAAATCCCCAAATGGATTGATCAAATTTTTCTTGATTATTTTCGAGCAATGCCTCTGATTCTTGTTGAGTAAGCGAAATAAGCTCTTGTGAATTTTTACCAGCATCCATATAAGGAATGTTTTCTGTTTTAAGTCCTTTAGAAGCAATTTCAAATTGACCATTGCGAATTAATCGAATATTTTCATTTACACTTTCAACAATTTAGACATTTTAACTAGACACCCCTTTTTTCTTCTCCCCTCCTCTACTTTATAATATTCACAAATACTAATCATTACCTTTTACGCTATGAAAAAATGAAAATAAGACTATTAACCCAGACGACAGGTTAATAGTCTTACGAAAGAACTATATTACTTTTTTAACTTCGCTAAACATCGCGACGTAATTTTTAATTTCTTCTGCATCATTTTTAACAGAGCTGATTGAGAGCCATTCCAAATAAATTTGACCATCTTTCTTTTTATTCCATATTTCCCCTTGCCAATACCCCTTTTCATTAATAGAATTCCACATTTTTATATAAAAATCCTTTCCATGTTTTCCTGAATTTAAAAATCTTGGGTTTTTTCCAATAACCTCCTCTTTACTATAGCCAGTTACAGTTGTAAAAGCCGGATTTACTTGTTCAATATAACCTTTTAAATCAGTAACGATAATCCCTTCCGCAGTATGATTAAGAATATTCGCCGCCATGCTTAGTTTATCTTGGTAATACATCCAGACAACAATAATTAAGCTTGCTAATGCCAATTGTGATAATGCCATAAATCCGATTGCATAATGACCTGTTAAATTGAATAAAAAGGAAAGAATAAGCGGTGGAAAGAATCCTCCTAATCCACCCATCGCAGAAACGATACCGTTCACAATACCACCTTGCTTTGAAAAATACATAGGTACAAGTTTAAAGATTGTACCATTTCCTATCCCAGCACATATAGCAATTGTTAAGCAGCCAATTGTATAAACAAGCAATGATGGAGTGAAAGCAAGTAAAATGCCTGATAATGTTAAACCTGTAAAGACAAACATTAAAATTTTAAAGGAATTATATTTATCACCGAGCCAGCCGCCAACTGGGCGTAAGAATGTTGCGATTGCAATAAATCCAGCGGTTCTCATCCCAGCATCCACTTTTTCAATCCCAAAATGTGAGACAAGGAAATTCGGCAAATAAATCGTAAAGGCAACAAATGAGCCAAATGTTAGAAAATAGAACAAGCTTAAAAACCAAAGCTTCTCATTCTTGTAAACACCTTTTATTTGCTCACCTAATGGAGTCAAAACTTTCGGTTCGTTTTTATCCCCTAAGAAGAAATTTATAACTGCAATAACTAAAACAATAATTAAATAAAGTTTAACTGTCGCCTGCCAACCAATGGATAAAGCGAAAACAGGTGCAGCAAAAGTTGTAATGGCTGTTCCAATATTACCAGCACCATAAATACCATTAACAAATCCATGCTTTTCCTTTGGATAGTACTTTGGTAAAGAAGTTACCCCAACTGAAAATACAGCCCCACTAACTCCTAAAAATAATCCACCAATAAGCAAATCAGAAAAGGAGCTCGCATTACTAATATAAAAAATCGGAAATAATAACAGTAGAAAACTTATTGAAAATAACTTTCGAGCACCAAAACGATTTGTCCAATAACCTATTGGGATTCTTAAAATTGAGCCCAGTACTACTGGAATGGCTGTTATTAAAGATAATTGAGTTGCAGATAACTGTATATCCTCTTTTATAAATGGCATTAACGCAGACAAAATGACCCATACCATAAATCCAGCGATTAAACTAACGGTTTGAAGAGGTAATTGTAATGCTTTCGTTTTCATAATGAAAGTCTCCTTTCGTCAATCAAATAAAATGAGCTAAAATCTATAAGGTTAATCATACATGTATTTTTCCTTATTCAATTACAGAGTAAAAAAATGTGCTCCTTTTAGATGTGAAGTTCTTCACATCTTCTGTTTTATTCATAAAGAATTCACATATTGCTTTCTGCAAGAGATGATGAAATATATGTTAGAATAAGATTTATAATAATGGATTATTTAACAGGGTGGTAATCATATGTCTCATCAAATGAAACCAACAAAAACAATTGAAATTAAAGAGCTGCTCCGGTTTTCAAATCGAATAATAAATGTGGAAAAAAGCCATTATCTATTCCAAGAAGGAATGGACGCCGAAGAATTGTATATTATTATTTCTGGGAAAGTACAAATTAGTAAGATCACGGCGGACGGGCGCGAATTAACATTGCGAATTGCTGGAAAAAATGATATTTGTGGTGAGCTAACCTTGTTTACGAATAAACCGAAATATCTTCTTAGTGCATTTGTCGTTGAAGACAGTGAAATTGCCGTTATCAAAAAGGACGTCCTTGAGATTGAGATTTTTAAAGATAGTGCGTTGGCTTTTGAATTTATGAAATGGATGAGCGATCATTTTCGTAAAACACAAACGAAGTTTCGCGATCTTGTTCTAAACGGAAAAAAAGGTGCATTATATTCAACCCTTATTCGGATGACAAACAGCTATGGAATTAAAAAAGACGATGGCATTTTAATTGACTTACCATTAACAAATCAAGAGCTAGGAAATTTTTGCGGTACTTCAAGAGAAAGTACGAATAAATTATTAAATGAATTAAAACGTAAAGGCATTATTTCTAATAAGAAAGGAAAAATAACCATTCATAATTTACAATTTCTTAGAAATGAAATCGCCTGTGAAAACTGTCCTGCAACATACTGTAGCATTGAGTAAATTTGATAAAATTTGAATAAAGGTATTATTCAAGGAGACTGAGTAACTCATCAGTCTCCTTTTTTGTCTAAATTATGACAAAACCCCACACTGTGAAGTACTTCACAGTTTACACTATATCTGTGTTGTTAGATTAAACGTAAGATAATGCTTCAAATGAGGAAAGTAAATGAGGAAAGGGAGAGATTTTTATGAAGAAGAAGCGTTCACCTTTACAAAATCGTCTCAAATATTTAAAACCAATAGAGAAGCAATCTAATAACCACAGCCAAACAACTTATGACAATCGTGATTGGGAAAAAGCCTATCGACAAAGATGGCAGCATGACAAAGTTGTTCGTTCTACACATGGAGTAAACTGTACAGGGTCATGCAGCTGGGATGTTTATGTAAAAGATGGAATTGTTACTTGGGAAGGTCAAGCATTAGACTATCCTTCAACTGGACCTGATATGCCAGACTTCGAACCTCGCGGCTGTCCGCGTGGGGCAAGCTTCTCATGGTATATATACAGTCCGCTTCGTGTTAAATATCCATATATTCGTGGAGTGCTCCTAAACATGTGGCGGGAAGCCTTGAAAGTGAATAGGAATCCACTAGATGCCTGGAAGAGCATTGTTGAAAATCCAGAAAAAGCAAAGAGTTACAAACAGGCTCGTGGAAAAGGCGGCTTAGTTCGTGCAGAGTGGGATGAGGTATTAAAACTCATTTCCGCATCCATGCTTTATACAATTACTAAATATGGTCCAGATCGAAATGTTGGCTTTACCCCAATCCCTGCAATGTCTATGATCAGCTACGCATCAGGCGCTCGTTTTATGCAATTAATGGGTGGTCCAATGCTCAGCTTCTATGATTGGTATGCTGACCTTCCTTCTGCTTCCCCACAAATTTGGGGAGATCAAACAGACGTACCTGAAAGTAGTGACTGGTATAATTCTGGCTACATTATGACTTGGGGCTCAAATGTCCCACAAACGAGAACACCAGATGCCCACTTCCTTGCAGAAGTTCGCTATCGTGGAACGAAAGTCGTTTCCGTTAGCCCAGACTATGCGGAATCAACGAAATTCTCAGATGATTGGATGAAAGTTAGACAAGGTACTGACGGCGCGTTAGCAATGACAATGGGTCATGTAATCTTAAAGGAATTTTATGTTGAAAATCAACATGACTATTTCATTCATTACTCAAAACAATACACTGATTTTCCTTTCGTTGTCACATTGAAAAAAGATGGCGTTCATTACATTCCTGATCGTTTCCTCAATGCAGTTGATCTTGGAAAAAATGTCGAAAATGGCGAGTTCAAACCAGTGCTTTTCAATGATCTAAATGGCAAGCTTGTCATTCCAAACGGAACAATGGGTGCTCGATGGGAAAATAAAGCAAAATGGAATTTAAGAATGATCGATGAAGAAACTGATGAGAAAATCGATCCACGTCTTTCTTTCCAAGGAATAGAAGAAGAAATTGCAACAGTAAAAATTCCATATTTCTCTCATGATGGCAATGAAGTACTTTATCGCAACGTTCCAATGAGAAAGGTAGAAAGCAATGGTGAGGTCTTTTATACAACAACTGTCTATGATCTAACTCTTGCAAACTACGGGGTTGACCGTGGTCTTGGCGGTGAAGTAGCTAAATCATTTGAAGATGATTTTCCATTTACACCAGCTTGGCAGGAAAAAATTACTGGGGTTAAACAAGAACTTGTGACGAAAATTGCCCGTGAATTTGCCCAAAACTCTCTTGATACAGATGGACGTTCAATGATTATCGTTGGTGCCGGGATTAACCACTGGTTCAACTCCGATACGATTTATCGAGCAGTCTTAAACCTTGTGCTATTTGTTGGTGCAGAAGGAGTGAATGGTGGTGGCTGGGGACACTATGTTGGTCAAGAGAAGCTAAGACCCGTTGAAGGCTGGCAAACAATTGCAACAGCAAAAGATTGGTCCGGCCCACCGAAATTACAAAATGGTACATCATTCTTCTATTTTTCTACTGACCAATGGCGTTATGAGGAACAACCAGTTAGTGAGCATATTTCACCTATATACGATAAAGCCCGATATGACCATTATGCTGATTACAATGTCATGGCAGCTAGACTTGGTTGGCTCCCTTCTTATCCAACCTTTAACCAAAACGGAATTGATATTTATAAAGAAGCAACGAAAAATGGTGCAAAAACTCCTGAGGATGTTAGTCGTTTCGTAGCTACTCAATTAAAAGAACGGAAATTACAATTCGCGATTGAAGACCCTGATAATCCAGTAAACTTTCCGAGAAATTTATTTGTTTGGCGCTCAAACTTAATCTCAAGCTCAGGAAAAGGGCACGAATATTTCTTAAAGCATTTACTCGGAACATCAAGTGGCGTTTTAAATGATGATGACGACAGCTTAAAACCTGAAGAGGTGAAATGGAGTGATGAAGCGGCTGAAGGCAAACTAGATTTATTAATAAACTTAGATTTCCGCATGGCCGGAACAGCTCTTTATTCTGATATCATCCTACCAGCAGCAACATGGTATGAAAAAGATGATTTGAGCAGTACGGATATGCACCCATTCATTCATCCGTTCAATCCAGCTATTGCTACGCCATGGGAAGCACGTTCAGACTGGGAAATCTTTAAATCGATTGCAAAATCAGTATCAAATATGGCTAAAGACCTTCAGATGGAGCCAATAAAGGAAGTCGTCGCTACACCACTGCTACATGATACTCCACAAGAAATGGCACAGCCGATCGGAGTTATCAAGGATTGGAGCAAAGGCGAATGTGAGCCGATTCCTGGAAAAACAATGCCACAAATTCATGTTGTCGAAAGGGATTTCAAGCTTATTTATGAGAAGATGACTTCCCTAGGACCAAATGTAAAAGGTACGGGATATGGCATTAAGGGAATAAACTGGTCTGCGGATGACGAATATGAAAAACTCAAAAATGTGCTAGGCACCGTTCGCGGTGGTGTTGGCGGCGGCTGTCCAAGTCTTGATACAGCGAGAAATGCATGTGAAGCTGTTTTAACATTATCTTCTACTTCAAATGGAAGAATGGCTGTTAAAGCTTGGAAAGCACTTGAAAAGAAAACAGATTTAGAACTAACTGACTTAGCTATTGAGCGTGAGGAAGAATGCTTTACTTTCGCCCAAATTACAGCACAGCCAAAAACGGTCATCACCTCCCCTGCTTTCAGCGGTTCAGAAAAAGGTGGTCGTAGATATTCACCATTTACAACAAATGTTGAGCGACTCATCCCTTGGAGAACCTTTACTGGTCGACAATCATTCTATTTAGACCATGAGATGATGCAGGAATTCGGCGAAGCCATGGCAACATTTAAACCAATTTTGCAACAAAAGCCGTTTAAGAAAAATCGTCCGAATGTTGAAGGTAAAGAAATCGTCTTAAATTATCTAACACCACATAATAAGTGGTCTATTCATAGTATGTATTTTGATTCTCAGCCAATGCTGACATTATTCCGTGGAGGTCCAACTGTTTGGATGAATAAAGATGATGCAACAGAGGTTGGTGTGGAAGATAACGACTGGATTGAGTGCTTTAACCGCAATGGTGTTGTTGTTGCTAGAGCTGTAGTTTCTCATAGATTACCTCGAGGCATGGCGTTCATGCATCATGCTCAAGACCGTCATATTAACGTACCAGGAACAAAATTAACGAGCAACCGTGGAGGTACACATAACAGCCCTACACGAATCTATGTTAAGCCAACTCATATGATTGGCGGATACGCCCAATTAAGCTATGGCTTCAATTATTATGGTCCAACTGGAAACCAACGCGACGTCAATGTCGTCATCCGCAAACTAAAGGAGGTTGATTGGCTTGAAGATTAAAGCACAGATCGGAATGGTCATGAATCTTGATAAATGTATCGGCTGCCATACATGTAGTATCACATGCAAAAACACCTGGACAAATCGTCCAGGTGCAGAATATATGTACTTTAATAATGTCGAAACAAAACCTGGCATCGGCTACCCGAAACGTTGGGAGGATCAAGATCTTTACCGTGGAGGCTGGGAAGTTAAGAACGGAAAGCTCCAATTAAAGTCTGGTTCAAAAACAAATCGTTTACTTAACTTATTTTACAACCCGAATCTACCAACAATTGATGATTATTACGAGCCTTGGAACTATGATTATGAAACATTAACAAATAGTCCAGAACGAAAAACACAGCCAGTTGCCCGTCCAAAATCCGCTTTGACAGGGGAATTTATGGAAGTTCTATGGGGACCGAACTGGGAAGACGATCTTGCGGGCGGTCATATTACTGGTCTGCAAGACCCTAATGTTGAAAAAATGGAAAACCAAATTCGTACGGAATTTGAAGAAGTATTCATGATGTATTTACCAAGAATATGTGAGCATTGCATTAACCCATCTTGCGTAAGTGCTTGTCCATCAGGAGCAATGTATAAACGTGACGAAGATGGGATTGTCCTTGTTGACCAAAATGCTTGCCGTGCATGGAGACATTGTATATCTTCCTGTCCTTATAAAAAGGTTTATTTTAACTGGCAAACAAATAAAGCAGAGAAATGTACATTATGCTTCCCAAGAATTGAAGCAGGAATGCCGACAATTTGCTCAGAAACATGCGTTGGACGTATTCGTTATCTTGGAGTCATGCTATATGATGCGGATAAAGTGAAAGAAGCTGCATTAGCTGACGAGAAAGATCTCTATCACTCACAATTTAGGATTTTCTTAGATCCAAATGACCCTGAAGTTATTGCTGCTGCAAAAAAAGAAGGTATTCCAGAAGCATTCATAGAGGCTGCACAGAAATCACCAATTTACAAAATGATTATTGATTGGAAGATTGCTCTCCCTCTCCATCCTGAATATCGGACAATGCCAATGGTTTGGTACATCCCGCCATTAAGCCCGATTATGAACATTTTTGAAGGAGTCGGCAACCATTCAAGTGCTGATGACATCTTCCCTGCCATCGATGAAATGCGAATCCCAATTCAATACCTTGCTAACCTTCTTACAGCTGGTGATGAAGCACATATCCGAACAGTTTTAAAGAAAATGGCTGTAATGAGGACATATATGAGAAGCTTACAAACGAAAAAACAACCCGATCTTGCATTCGTTGAACAGCTTGGCTTAACTGAACA
Source organism: Bacillota bacterium (assembly GCA_023389895.1). Taxonomy (GTDB): domain Bacteria; phylum Bacillota; class Bacilli; order Bacillales; family Cytobacillaceae; genus Cytobacillus. The sequence goes on along the minus strand of JAEWDX010000379.1, from coordinate 10,250 downwards.
AGATATGAATGATATGTACCGTCTTCTTGCAATTGCAAAATATGAGGAGCGTTTTGTCATTCCTGCCTCTCATCGTGAAGAAGTTGCTGATCTTTATCGTGAACAAGGAAGCTGTGGCCTCGCATTTGCTGGTGGTCATGGTGCATGTGGAACACTTTAAAAAGCGATGAAGTTTGACTTAACGGCTGAATATCAGTTTTTAACGGCCGAATTGACTTAGTTATCGGCCAAATTCAGTAATTTATCGACCAATACTAGAAAAAATGAAAGCGGGTGAAATAATGACTCATCAACAAACTCAGCAGGCTTTTCAACTATGTTCATATTTATTAAGTTATCCAGATCAAGATTATATTGAATCATTCGCAGAAATTGAGAATGAACTTGATTCATTAGCCAATCCGACTATGAAAGTGGAACTAGCACAATTTTTCCAAAAAGCAAAAAATATTTCACATACTAATTTAATTTCAACTTATGTAAACACTTTTGACTTCGGTAAAAAATCAAATTTATATGTCACGTATATGTCAGATGGAGAACAGCGTGAACGAGGTATGGATCTATTATTTATAAAAAACTATTACAAACTACACGGTTTTGAAATAATAGATAAAGAACTACCTGATTATTTGCCAATCATGCTTGAATTCGCGAGTCTTGTTGATCAAGATATAATGAAACCAGTTTTTGAACGCTATCTTGCTAATATGAAAGAAATTGCTGAGAATGTAAACCCAAAGGATAATTTATATGGACATATTTTGCGTTCTATTATGCTAGCTCTTCAAGAAGCAGGCATTACGAAGTCTGTAAGAAGGAGTGAAGAATTATGTACGAACAGTTTCTATGGATAGTCCTCCCTTATATTGTCCTCACCATTTTTATCGGTGGACATGTTTATCGCTATCAACATGATCAATTCGGCTGGACATCTAAATCAAGTGAACTATTAGAAAAAAAATTATTACGACTAGGAAGTAATTTATTCCATTGGGGGATTATCTTTGTTTTTGGCGGACATGTAATGGGATTATTAATTCCAGTTAGTGTATATGAAACAATGGGCGTTTCCGAACATCAATACCATACAATCGCACTTATTGGTGGAGTTCCTGCTGGAATTGCTGCAACCATTGGAATTTTGATTCTGCTTTATCGACGGATGACTGTTCGCCGTCTTCTTGCAACAAGCACAAAAGGAGATTGGGTTTCACTTATATTTTTAATTATTGTTATTTTATCTGGGATGTCGGCAACGTTCTTCAATATTGACTCAAATGGATTTGATTATCGAACAACCATTGGACCTTGGCTAAGAGGAGTACTTCTCTTCCATCCTGATGCAACCTTGTTAACATCAGTTCCTGTTTGGTTTAAAGTTCATATGATTGCTGCTATGGGGATTTTCGCAGCATGGCCATTTACACGCTTAGTTCATGTGTTTAGTGTACCACTTCGTTATTTATCTCGAAGCTATGTTATTTACCGCAAGCGTGGACCAAAACAAGAAAGCCTTTAATTTTGAACAGCTTAATTAATGTACATTTATCCAAAGATTAGAATCATTGCATTTCGTGCCCAATAATTAAATAACCAGTGTTATTATCACGCATCATCGTTTTGCGTGACGATAATCGATATAATCTGTTGTATTTGGCACATAAGATCAATTTGCATGCCAAAATCCCAGATAATCCAGCATTTTTTTCACTAATTTGCATTATGTATTTACAGTCGAACACAATCATAAATGAAACGTTAAATAGTAAAGGGGTGGCCGATTGGATTTTTTTACCATATGAACACCCCTTTTCTTTTATAATCCGTTATATTGAGCTTTATATTGGGTCGCTTCTTTCTCGGAGCAATAAACATAATGACCAGGTGTTATTTCATGCATTTGTATCTCTTCCTGATCGCTATAATGATGAACCTTCACATCATATGATTTTCGAATCCTTACTCTTTCTGTTTCTGGATCTGGTCGAGGAATAGCAGAAAGCAATGATTGTGTATAGGGATGGATTGGATTCTTATATAATTCCTCCGCCTTTGCTAATTCAACAAGCTTTCCGAAATACATTACACCAATTCTATCACTAATATACTTTATCATTGATAAATCATGGGCAATAAATAAATAGGTTAAGCCCTTTTCTCGTTGCAGCTTTTTCATTAAGTTGACAACTTGTGCCTGTATCGACACATCAAGAGCAGAAATTGGCTCATCCGCAATGATAAAATCGGGATCAACTGCAAGTGCACGAGCAATTCCAATCCGTTGCCTTTGTCCACCAGAAAATTCATGCGGGTAACGATTTGCATGCTCTTTATTTAATCCAACTGTTTCAAGCAATTCGTAAACCTTTTCCATTCGCTCTTGTTTATTTTTCGCTAGTCCATGAATATCAATCCCTTCAGCAATAATATCAGCAACGGTCATTCTTGGATTAAGCGAAGCATATGGATCTTGGAAAATCATTTGCATTTTCCGATTGAAGCTCTTTAATTCTTTTGAAGACTTTTTACCATGAACATCTTCTCCATTGAAAAGCACCTGACCATCTGTTGCATCATATAGGCGAATTATCGTTCTGCCAGTTGTCGATTTTCCACATCCAGACTCCCCTACTAACCCGAGGGTTTCACCTTTATAAATATCAAAAGTAATTCCATCAACAGCCTTTACTACATTCGTCTTTCCAACATTGAAATACTGCTTAAGGTTTTTAATCTCAACTAATTTTTCAGCCATTATTTACCCTCCTCTACTAAAATCGGCTTTGCGAATTGGGAGAATATTTGGCGCATTCGTTTTAAGACAGCTTCTGGTGGTTCAACCTTTGGCGCATCTGGATGGAGCAGCCAAGTTTTTGCAAAATGTGTTTCTGATATTTGATATAACGGTGGTTCTTCTTCAAAATCAATTGCAAGTGCATATTTATTTCTAGCAGCAAAGGCGTCTCCCTTCGGTGGATTCGTTAAATCAGGCGGTGTGCCTGGAATTGCTGCAAGCTCTGCTTTATCATCATTATCTAAACTCGGCATAGAGGCCAGTAAACCCCAAGTGTACGGATGACGCGGATTATAGAAAATTTCATCAACCGTTCCCATTTCAACAATTTGACCTGCATACATGACGGCGACACGATCCGCGACATTTGCAACAACACCGAGATCATGTGTAATAAAGATGATTGAAGTATTCATTTTACGCTGTAAATCTTTCATTAATTCAAGTATTTGTGCTTGAATGGTTACATCAAGTGCCGTTGTTGGTTCATCAGCAATTAATAACTTTGGATTCGCAGCTAAAGCAATCGCAATCATTGCCCGCTGTCTCATCCCCCCGGAAAACTCGTGAGGGTATTGGTTTACTCGTTTTTCTGGCATTGGGATCCCGACAAGCTTAAGTAGTTCAATTGCACGGGTTTTTGCTGATTGCTTTGACATTCTTTGATGCTTTATAAGAACTTCCGTAATTTGATAACCAATCTTCATGGTAGGATTTAAAGATGTCATTGGATCTTGGAAGATCATACTTATTTCTTGCCCACGAATTTTTTCCATTTGTTTTTCAGATTTTGGGACAATATCCTCCCCATTGAAAAGGATCTGTCCCGCGCTAATCTTCCCAGGCGGCATCGGGATTAATTTCATGATTGTTTGAGACGTCACACTTTTGCCTGAGCCTGATTCACCAACAATCGCAAGCGTCTCTCCTTTTTGAAGATCAAAGCTAACTCCGCGAACAGCCTGCACATGTCCACCATAAGTTTGGAATGAAACTTCTAAATTTTTCACTTCAAGAATTTTTTCCATTTTCTCACTTCCCTACTTTTCTTTGTCTAGCTATGGCGGCTAGGAGCTCTTTGGTCTTAATCAAGCACCTTCACTTTTCTTGGTTTGTTTAAGTGATTAGAGACCACTATCATTAATCTATTGCCTTCGCCTTTTCTTATTTACGAAGCCTTGGATCAAGAGCATCTCGCAATCCGTCTCCAACAACATTAAAGGCAAAAATCGTTAAACAAATAAATGTAGCAGGAAAGAATAAGCGCCATGGATAATATTTTAAAGCGGGCAACCCATCATTCGCCATTGTTCCCCAGCTAGCAAGCGGCGGTGTCAAACCTAAGCCTAAATAGCTTAAAAATGCTTCGGTAAAAATAGCACTTGGAATCGTTAATGTCATCGTGACAAGAATAGGCCCCATTGAATTAGGAATTAAGTGACGGAACATGATTCGATTCGTATTGGCTCCAAGCGTTTTTGCAGCTAGAATATATTCTTGCGTTTTTAAAGAAAGAACTTGTCCGCGAACAATTCTCGCCATATTGATCCAGCCAATAATAGACATCGCGATAATCATCGTCCAAAGATCTTGTCCGAGCACAACCATTAATAAAATAACAAGCAATAAATAGGGAATTCCGTATAGTACATCGGCTATTCGCATCATTAATTCATCTGTTCGTCCGCCTTTATAGCCCGCAAGTCCACCCCATATAACACCGATAAAGAGATCGATTAAGGCAGCGGCAATACCAATAAAGATCGAAATTCTTGCCCCTTCCCAAGTACGCGTGAAAACATCTCGCCCAAGATCATCTGTTCCAAACCAATGCTCTGCAGACGGGGGCTTATTTTTATTCGTTAAATTATTTGTTCTATAGTCATAATCAGTTAAATGCGGCCCAATAATGGCCATAAGAATAAGGAGAAATAACATAAATAAGCCAAATAATGCAAGTTTATTCTTTCTAAAGCGAATGAAAACATCTTTCCAAAACGAGAGACTCGGTTTAGAGATTTTTTCAGCTTCTGACATCCTTGTCCCAACAAGTTGAAATTTATCCTTTGAATGCGGCATCAGTTACTCCCCCTTCTTCCCACCGGCAAGTTTAATCCTTGGGTCGATGATTCCATAAGCAATGTCTACAAGGAGAATGGATACTAGTAATAGAATACTGTAAAATACCGTAACCCCCATAATGACTGTATAATCACGGTTTCCAATACTTAGAACAAAGTGTGCTCCAAGCCCTGGTATACCGAAAATTTTCTCAATTATAAAGCTTCCAGTTAAAATTCCCGCTGTCAGTGGTCCCATATAGGTTACTACTGGAAGCAATCCATTACGGATCGCATGCCTTACGGTAATAATCCCTTGGCTTAAGCCTTTTGCCTTCGCCGTTCGAATATAATCATTGTTTAGAACTTCAAGCATGCTTGAACGTGTTAGCCTTGCAATGAACGCCATTGGCGTAGAAGCTAATGCTACAGCTGGTAGAATACTATGCATGAACGATTCCCACCGAGCAACAGGAAAAATTCCTAGTTTAATTGCAAAAATATATTGCAGAACAGATGCCATAATAAAGGACGGAACAGAAATTCCTAATACAGCAATAATCATCGCAGAGTAATCTTGCCACTTATTATGCTTTAACGCGGCAATAATTCCTAAAAGCACCCCAATTGAAACAGCTAAAAAAATCGCTTCCATCCCAAGAACGAATGATACTGGAAAGCCCTCATTAATTAAATCATTCACCGTTTGTGATTTATACTTAAATGACGGTCCGAAGTCCCAATTTACAATCCTCACCAGGTATTCCCAATACTGAATATACCAAGGCTGATCTAGCCCAAAATGGGCATTTAGATTGGCCTCAATTTCTGCCGGCATTTTCTTTTCAGAGGTAAATGGATTTCCAGGAGCAATGCGCATAAAGAAAAACGTCGCAGTGATAATTAGCCATAATGTAATCAGCATATAAAGTAAGCGCTTACCAATATATTTAGCCATCATTCAACACCTCCAATTCTTTTCAAGAGCATTAAAAATTTCGGCTTTTCTTAGTATTTAGCAAAAAAAAGGTATACGAGGGGGAAATCTTCCCTGCCCCATATACCTTCAGGTCAAACAAACTGTTTATTATTCAAAGTAAGCCCACTTGTACTGAACGTCTCCAAGTCCAGATACAGCAACATCTTTTAACTCATCAACTTGCACCCACGTATTTGTATAGAAATAAATTGGTGCAACTGGCATTTCATCCATGAAGATCGCTTCTGCATCCTTCAGCATTTGCTGACGCTTAGCAGCATCCCCTTCAGTAGATGAATTAATAAGTAACTCTTTAAATTTCGCATTTTCCCAACCTGTATTATTATTTCCTCCATCAGCATCACGGTACATTTCTAAGAAGTTAATCGCATCGTTGAAGTCCCCTAACCAACCGAGACGACCAACTTGATAATCAAGTGAATGTAGGCTATCGAGGTAAACAGCCCATTCCTGGTTATCAAGTTCTACTTCTACACCAAGATTATTTTTCCACATATCTTGAATGGCTTGAGCAATCTTTTGATGATTTTCACTTGTATTATAAGAAAGTGTAACAGCAGGGAATTCTGAAACATCCTTATATCCTAGCTCTTCTAGTCCCTTTTGTAAAAATTCTTTTGCTTTTTCTACGTCATTGTCAGGGAAAAAGCCTTTTTCATTTTCAGGGAACATTGATGGTGGTACGATTGCCATTGCTGGAAGTTGTCCACCTTGTGTAACATTGTCAATTAATTCTTGACGGTTAATCGCATGTGTAAAAGCTTTGCGGATATTTACATTATTAAACGGTTCTTTCGTTACGTTAAACTTATAATTATAAACCCCAGCAATTGCTTCAACATGAAGACGTCCCTCATCTTTCAAATGTTGCATTGCATCTGTTGGAAGATTTCCTGTTGGCATTCCCGCCCAATCAAGTTCGCCATTATCAAACATTGACAGCTCCGTGTTTGGATCATTAATCATAATCATCTCAATTGAATTAAGCTTTACTGAGTCTTTATCCCAATACTGTTCGTTCTTCTTTAGAACAACTTTATCGCTGTGAGACCATTCAGTCATAACGAAAGGTCCGTTTGTTGTATAATTTTCTCCAGCATCATTTGCCCAATTTGGATTTGCTTCAGCAATTTTGCTGTTGATAGGTAAGTACGTATAGAAAGCTGTTAACTCCAAGAAATAAGGAGTTGGGTTTTCGAGCGTAACTTCAAGCGTTTTCTCGTCTAAAGCTTTAACACCAACATCGTCTAAGGAGCCACCAGCCGTATTTGCTGCCTCGCCACCCTTAACATAATACAATTGGTAAGCATATTCGGATTGGTTATTCGGGTCTAATGCCCATTTCCAAGCATATTCAAAGTCATTCGCTGTTACAGGGTCGCCGTTTGTCCAGACCATATCACGTAATTTAAACGTATAAACTGTTTGGTCGTCTGAAATTTCAATTTCTTCTGCAGCCGCTTTTTCAGCAGCACCTTCTTGATTAATTCGTGTTAACCCTTCGAAAGTTTGACGTAATACAGTACCTGAAGTCGTATCCTTAGCTAAACCTGGGTGTAAGGAAGGTGGTTCAGTATTAATATTGATTCGTAAATCCTGTGCAACCTCCTCAACAGCTGGTTCTTTATTTCCTTCATCTTTTGGCTTTTCTTCATTGCCTGTGTTTGCTTTATTCCCGCTACAAGCAGCAAGGAACATGCTAAGAACAAGCAATAAGCTAAATAAGATAGATAATCTCTTTTTCAAAGTATTTCCCCCTTCTATATTTTTCAAACGAACTTTACTATTTTAGTATTTTTATAATATAGCAAATGAGCTATCAATAAAGTCTTAATAGTTTGTAAATTCAGAGCAGTAAACTATTAAATCTCCTTGGGAGTAAGGAAACACAATTATTACAAAATAGTAAAGTTTTCGCCTGTTAAGATAATTATAAATAATTAGATTATTTTAGGCAAGTAACTTTTTACTATTTTCATTTTAACTTGGAAATCTAACCAACTTAGTAGAAAAAATGATTCAACTTATTTTAATACCAAAAAAAGATGCCTTAGCAGCATCGACGTCTAAATCTCCCTTATTTTTCTGATGCAGTCCCTTCCCTTGTTGCCTCACGCTCATCAGCCCATAACTTAATATGGGTGAAAATTGTAAATAAAAAGAAGAAATTCATTGCCCATACGCTTACGAACGGACCCATTCCACCAAATTCAATCGAATGATACCCCTTTACTAAAAGGACAATATATGCCTCAATGAAAACTAAAACAAATCCACCCAACCCCGATGCCATTATGCGAAACATGATTGTTTCCCCCTTTTTGATTCCCCTTTCCATCAGTATAAGTTATCTTTCTCACACATACAAGGAATTTGTTCATAAAACAGACAATATTTAACACGGATTTATGTTGACAAATTATTTGAAATGCGTTTCATTTAACTAATGAATTAACCTACTTTCTTTTGCTTTTTTTACAAGGGAGGCCGCCATTTGATTGATATATTTCTTTAACGAGATCCCGAAGATAAATGTTATACAAGCAAATACCGCTAAGCGGAGAAAATCATGTATAACGACATCCCACAAGATTCCGCCAACTGCTTCCCTCATCATACTAATCGCATAGGTAAATGGGAGAAAAGGATAGATTTTTTGGAAAAAAGGTCCTGTAACTTGAATAGGAAAGGTACCTCCTGAGCCAGCAAGCTGCAGAACTAATAGGACAATCGCCATCGCCTTTCCGAGATTCCCGAATAACGAAACAAAGGTATAAACAATTAACATGAAAATAGCACTTATAAAAAGACCAAATAAGACGAACGAAAATTTGTCTACGACATAGGTCTTTAATAAAAAAACATCTCCCATTGCTACAGTAAAAGCTTGTAAAACAGCTAAATTCAGAAAGGTAAGAAATCTGCCAAAATAGATTTCATAGCTTTTATAATTTTCCCCTTCCTCATGAACTTCAATCGTAAGAAGTGATACGAGAAGCAATGCGCCAACCCATAAAGAAAGCGTTGTAAAAAACGGCGACATGGCTGAACCGTAATTTGGGATTGGAAATAACTTATTTTCCTTTAGGATGACTGGCTCAGCAAAAAACGCGCTTTCCTTATTGGCATTAAGCTTTAGAATAGAAATTAATTCATCTAACGTTCCTTCCTTTTCCATCTGGTGAATGAGATCACTGAATTTATGTAATTTCCCTTCTATAGTTGGCAGTCGACTCTGTATTTTCTTTATCTCCTCTGTTCCAATCACCAGTCCTTTATCGGTATTATCCATAATTCCTTGAACATCCGGAATTGCTTCATTCACTTCACTTAATATATTCACCGCTTTTGAGGCCCGCGTCTTTGCCTTCGCAAAACCTTCCTCAAGAAGCGGTATGATCTCACTATCATATCTTGAAATAATGTCTTCTAAACCTTGTGAAAAATTATGATTTAACCGTGCTAGCTGTTGCGATTGTTCCGAAGTTAATTTACCTCCACGATCAATTAGAGCATTGAAATCATTTATTAAATCACGCTGTTCCTCAAGATTGTTGCTCGCTTGCTTTAGTTTATTAACAGCGAAGCTCAACTTATTATCTCCTGTAACTTGATTCATTTGCTCAAAAAGGATGATTAATGTTTCCAAGCCACTAATCTTATTCGTAAGTCGCTTGGCAGTTTCTTTCATCACTGCACTCTTTTTACTTTGTTCAATCACTGGATCATCCAAAACTGACCTGAGGACATCGGCTTCAGTCGCTGCCTCCTGAATAAAAATTAAATCATTTTTTACATTAGGGGCAACCGTCTTTACTCCTTCTTCTCCCTTGTTTATCCAGTCGGCTAATTGATTGATAAATTTTTGATAGTTAATAATCTCGTTTGCAATGATTGATAAATGCTCCTGTCCTTGGCGAATGAGCCGATCGGCTTTATCCATGTCCTGAATAAGAACACTCATCATTTCTCTCAGCTCTGGTGCCATCCCTTCAACTTTTAAAACAAGCTGAATGATTTCTTCGATCGCTGGCTTTTCTGATTGTAGTTCAAGCCCGACCTTATTAAATATTTCAAAAATCGTTTTATTAGCTGTATAAACAAAATTGCTGCTTACTTGTTCCACAATACTACTTGCCCCTTTAGCCGTAATTTTTGGAGCAACTGCATTGATTTTTTCATTCACATTATAGATAATGGTCGCTTTTTGAGGATTTTTTGATAAGACTGAAAAGATTTTTTCCGAAAAATCGTTTGGAATAATGATACTCGCATAATATCTCCCATGATTTACGCCGCGATTTGCCTCTGTTTCACTCATAAACTTCCAACCGATTTTTTTATTTTTTTCTAGAGAAGCAATTATTTCTTTCCCAAAATTAAAGGATTCTCC
>JAEWDX010000374.1 GCA_023389895.1 Bacillota bacterium | reverse complement strand
ATTCTAACTGGTGGCCTTGCATATGGGAAGGATTTCGTAAGGGAAATTAGTGATCGAATCAATTGGATTGCCGATTGTATTATTTATCCAGGGGAAAATGAATTACAAGCGTTAGCAGAAGGTGCGCTTCGCATTCTTCGTGGAGATGAAGAGGTAAAGATTTATCCTGGAATACAAAATGCACAAAAAATTGTTTATTAATTGCTAGAGTGACCTTGAATCAATGAAAAGGCTGTTTTTTGACCTTCATGGAAATGGACTTAAACGAACAGCTCTTGCTATCTAAACGAATAAGAGGAGGTAATAATAGTGGCAGAAGAATACGATTTAGTCATTCTTGGTGGAGGCACTGGCGGGTATGTTGCGGCTATTCGTGCATCACAGCTCGGCTTAAAAACCGCTTTAGTAGAAAAAGGAAAGCTTGGTGGGACATGCCTGCATAGAGGTTGTATTCCTAGTAAAGCATTGCTTCGAAGTGCAGAGGTCTATGCAACAACAATGCGCAGTGAGGATTTTGGTATTTCAACAAGTGAAGTAACCGTCAATTTTAATAAAGTGCAGGAAAGAAAGAAGAAAATTGTTGAACAGCTTCATAAAGGTGTTCAACATTTAATGAAGCAAGGGAAAATCGATGTTTATGAGGGGCTTGGTCGCATTCTTGGTCCATCCATTTTCTCCCCGATGCCTGGTACGATTTCGGTTGAAATGAATAATGGTGAAGACAATATGATGCTTATTCCGAAAAATGTTATTGTCGCAACGGGATCCCGTCCAAGATTATTGCCAGGTTTAGAAGTGAGCGAAAATGTGCTGACTTCTGATGAAGCGTTGGAAATGGAAGCGATTCCGAGCTCTGTTATTATTGTTGGCGGTGGGGTAATTGGGATAGAGTGGGCTTCTATGCTATCAGATTTCGGTTCGGAAGTAACTGTGATCGAATATGCAGATCGCATTATTCCAACAGAAGATAAAGAAATTTCCAAGGAAATGCAACGACTAATGAAGAAAAAAGGTGTAAAAGTTGTTGTAAATGCAAAAGTTCTTCCAGAAACGCTTCAACAAGCGGATGGTGTTACCATTCTTGCGGAAGTAAAGGGGGAGCAAAAAGAATATAAAGCTGAGAAACTGCTAGTCTCTGTAGGACGTCAAGCAAATATTGAAGGAATTGGTTTAGAAAATACTGATATTCAAGTAGAAAAAGGGTATATCATAACGAATGAGTTTTTCCAAACGAAAGAATCTCATATTTATGCAATTGGTGATGTTATTGGAGGACTTCAACTTGCCCATGTTGCTTCACATGAAGGAATTGTTGCTGTTGAACATATCGCGAATATGACTCCAGCTCCAATTGATTATAGCTTAGTTTCAAAATGTATTTATAGTACTCCTGAAGTTGCAAGTGTTGGCTATACAGAGGAGGAAGCAGAGGAGAAGGGCTTTAAAGTAAAGAAGGGGAAATTTTCTTTTCGGGCAATCGGCAAGGCACTTGTTTTTGGTGAATCTGATGGATTTGTTAAAATCATTGCTGATGCGGAAACAGATGATATTCTTGGTGTGCATATGATTGGTCCACATGTAACAGATATGATATCTGAAGCAGGTCTTGCTCGTGTACTCGATGCAACACCATGGGAAGTGGCGCAAACGATTCACCCTCACCCAACTTTATCAGAGGCTATCGGCGAAGCTGCCTTAGCAGTTGACGGAAAGGCACTCCACGGATAATAAACGAAAGCGAAGGCTTCTTCTTTTTACATTTTCATTTAGGAGGTTTTGAAATGGGGATTAATCGTCATAAAGATATCGGATTAAGTGATGAGAAAGTATTAGCAATGTATGAAACAATGCTCCTCGCTCGTAGAATTGATGAGCGGATGTGGCTTTTAAATCGTGCAGGGAAAATTCCTTTTGTTATTTCATGTCAAGGACAAGAAGCTGCTCAAGTTGGGGCTGCTTTCGCACTTGATAGTGAAAATGACTATGTTCTTCCATATTATCGTGATATGGGTGTTGTGTTAGCATTTGGGATGACGGCTAAAGAATTAATGCTTTCGGCATTTGCGAAGGCTGAAGATCCTAACTCTGGTGGCCGACAAATGCCTGGTCACTTCGGACAAAAGAAAAATCGAATTGTCACAGGTTCTTCTCCTGTAACAACGCAAGTTCCACATGCTGTTGGCATTGCGCTCGCTGGAAGAATGGAAGGGGAAAACATCGTTACATTCGTCACGTTTGGCGAAGGCTCTTCTAACCAGGGAGACTTTCATGAAGGAGCTAACTTTGCGGGAGTTCATAAGCTTCCTGTTATTTTTATGTGTGAAAATAATAAATACGCGATTTCTGTTCCGATTGAAAAGCAGTTAGCCTGTGAAAAAGTATCTGATCGTGCGATCGGTTATGGAATGCCTGGAATTACAGTTGATGGAAATGATCCGCTAGAAGTTTATCAAGCTGTAAAGGAAGCGGCTGATCGCGGTCGTCGAGGCGAAGGGCCTACACTTGTGGAAACCGTTTCGTATCGTTTAACACCTCATTCTTCTGATGATGATGATCGCAGCTACCGCGCACGTGATGAAGTTGCAGATGCAAAGGCAAAAGATCCAATTATTACATTTGTCGCTTATTTAAAAGAAAATGGGATTTTGAATGATGAGCTAGAGAAAGAAATAGATGATCGAATAATGGGGATTGTTAATGAAGCAACAGAATATGCTGAGAACGCTCCATATGCAGAACCAGAGCATGCGTTGAAATACGTATATGGCGAATAAGTAGGGAGGAAGTAATATGGCTGTAATTTCTTATATTGATGCGGTTACAATGGCGATCCGCGAAGAAATGGAAAGGGATCCAAAGGTTTTCGTATTAGGTGAAGATGTTGGAAAAAAGGGCGGCGTATTCAAGGCAACTCAGGGACTTTTTGAGAAATTTGGCGAAGATCGTGTAATCGATACACCACTAGCTGAATCAGCCATTGCTGGAGTCGGAATCGGTGCAGCAATGTATGGAATGCGTCCAATTGCAGAAATGCAGTTTGCCGACTTCATTATGCCTGCTGTTAACCAAATTATTTCCGAAGCTGCTAAAATCCGTTATCGTTCTAATAATGATTGGAATTGCCCAATCGTTATTCGTGCACCATACGGTGGTGGTGTACATGGAGCTTTATACCATTCTCAGTCAGTTGAAGCGGTTTTCGCTAATCAGCCTGGTCTGAAAATCGTGATGCCATCAACCCCTTATGATGTGAAAGGTTTATTAAAAGCGGCTATTCGTGATGAGGACCCTGTGCTCTTTTTTGAGCATAAGCGTGCTTATCGCTTAATAAAAGGGGAAGTTCCTACTGATGATTATGTATTGCCAATTGGGAAAGCAGATGTTAAGCGTGAAGGTGAAGATATTACGATTATTACTTACGGTCTTTGTGTTCATTTTGCCCTACAAGCTGCTGAAAAATTAGCGAGTGATGGAATTTCTACTCATATTCTTGATTTACGGACAGTTTATCCACTTGATAAAGAAGCGATTATCGAGGCTGCATCAAAAACAGGAAAAGTATTGCTCATAACGGAAGATAATAAAGAAGGAAGCATCATGGGTGAAGTTTCTGCCATTATTGCTGAAAACTGCTTATTTGAGCTTGATGCACCAATCATGCGTCTTGCAGGTCCAGACATACCTGCGATGCCATATGCACCGACAATGGAGAAATATTTCATGGTTAACCCAGATAAAGTAGAAAAAGCAATGAGAGAGCTCGCTGAGTATTAAGAAAAGCGGAGGCGGCAATAGAAAAGAGCGATAAGGAGGGTAAATCCATTGGCAATTGAACAAATAACAATGCCCAAATTAGGGGAAAGCGTGACAGAAGGTACAATAAGTAAATGGTTAGTTTCCGTTGGCGATAAAGTTAATAAATATGATCCGCTTGCAGAAGTATTGACAGATAAGGTGAACGCTGAAGTACCTTCATCATTTGCTGGAGTAATCAAAGAATTAGTAGCAGCAGAGGGAGAAACTTACGAAGTGGGAGAGGTTATCCTTACGATTGAAACCGAAGGAGCAGGCGCGAAAGAAGAGGCTGCAACACCTACAGAGCAGACGGATAGTAGTCAGACTGCTGAAGCTGCAACAGTTGCAAATACAAAAATCGTTCCTGTGGAAAAAGGTGGAGTTCGTTATTCCCCTGCTGTCTTAAAACTATCCCAAGAGCATAGTATTGATTTAACACAAGTAACAGGCACAGGTGCAGGTGGTCGAATTACGCGGAAGGATTTAACTAAGCTCATTGAGTCTGGAAATGTTCCGTCTGCTTCTTCCTCAGCTCCGGTAGCAGTTGAGAAAACAATGGAAGTACAACCACAGGCTTCAAAACAAATTGAAATAGAGCCTTTAAAGCAAGCTGACCAAGCTGCAAGCATTCCGTCTGTACCTGGTGATATTGAAATACCAGTTACAGGTGTTCGGAAAGCGATTGCTGCTAATATGCTTAGAAGTAAGCATGAAGCGCCACACGCATGGACAATGGTCGAGGTTGACGTAACAAATCTTGTTGAATACCGTAATTCAATTAAAGATGAATTCAAGAAAAAAGAAGGCTTTAATCTTACTTTCTTTGCTTTCTTCGTAAAAGCGGTTTCGCAAGCATTGAAAGAATACCCACAAATGAACTCAATGTGGGCAGGGGATAAAATTATTCAGAAGAAAGATATTAATATTTCGATTGCAGTTGCGACTGAGGATGCATTATTTGTACCAGTTATTAAGAATGCAGATGAAAAAACAATTAAAGGTATCGCCCGTGAAATTGGTGAGCTTGCAGCAAAGGTTCGTGCAGGTAAATTAACTTCAGCCGAAATGTCAGGCGGTACTTTTACAGTCAACAACACAGGATCATTCGGCTCAGTTCAATCAATGGGAATTATCAACTACCCACAAGCGGCAATATTGCAGGTTGAATCGATTGTGAAGCGTCCAGTTGTCATGAATAATGGGATGATTGCTGTACGTGATATTGTGAACCTCTGCTTATCACTTGATCACCGTGTGTTAGATGGTTTAGTTTGTGGTCGCTTCTTACAGCGCATAAAGGAAATTCTTGAAAATATTTCTAAAGAAAACACATCCGTATATTAATCCTTATTTATCCTAAAAGGCAGCCAATTTGTTGGCGCCTTTTTTTACAAGAAAGTATAATAATTTGAAGGTAGGGAATTGTCTAATAACGTGACATTCTAGCCTGCACACGCTCTCCCTTCGAGAAGTCAGCATCTGCTTGAGGTAAGTCTAGTTCATACGGCGTTGAACGAGGGCGTCCCCTTTTTTAATGGAAAAGTCTTTGTATGTATATTAAAATAAATAGGATATAATAGTTTGTTGAAAAGTGCGAATTTATTTATTAATTCGTTTTGGGTGGGTGAAAAAGAACATGGGGGAGGGGAAGCTGTCTTGATTGACAGTGAATGATGACATTAGAAAAGATGATAAATGAATCATTTGAGCAGCAATCATATAGAAATTGGAAGCAAAAGGCGGAGGAAGCATTAAAGGGAAAGTCAGTGGATTCCTTAATGACAGCTACATATGAAGGCATTCAATTGAAACCGCTTTATACGAAGGAGGACACTGAAGGTCTGTCTATTTCTCAGTTTCCAGGTCAACCAGATTTTCGCAGAGGGGTAAATCAATTGGGCTATCTTGTAGAGGAATGGAAAATTGCCCAAAAGATTTATGTGAATAATGGAGAAGACTTAAAAGCGAAACTTGAACAAGGCTTAACGAAAGGTCAAGCAGCAATCACATTTGCAACCGATAATATGACAGCAAATGACTTTGAAGATCTTGTAAAGGAAGTCTATGCAAAATATCCATTTTGTCTCGAAATAAATGAAGCGGGATTTCTTTTAGGGCTGTCAAAGCTTCCTGATAGTGAGAAAATCACAGGTTATATTGCGGCAGATTTGATAGCAGAAATCGCGATTCATGGCGGTGACCTAGATAAAAATAAATTTGACTGCTTGGTAGAAAACCTCAAAGCAGCACATGAAAACATGCCAAAGCTACGAACGATTTTAATCGATACAACAATTTATCATAATGGTGGTGCTAATGCTGTTCAAGAATTGGCATTTGCTTTATCAGCAGGTGTTTATTATATTGACCAGCTGTTAAAGAGAGATTTAAGTCTCGAAACCATTTTAGGAAAAATGGTCTTTAAATTCTCCATGGGGGCAAATTTTTTTATGGAAATTGCTAAGACTCGTGCGGCGAGGCTTCTTTGGAGCAAGATTACGGAAGCATATAAAGCAAAAGCAAATGATCAAAAAATGATCATTTCTGCGGAAACATCTGCTTTTACAAAAACTGCCTATGATCCATATGTAAATATCCTTAGAGCGGGAAATGAGGCATTTGCAGCTGTTCTTGGCGGAATTCAATATCTTCATGTTCATCCTTTCACTGAACCAGCAGGAACTTCAACGACACTATCTGAGCGAATTGCAAGAAATACGCAATTAATCTTAAAGAATGAAGCCCATTTAGAGAAGGTAATCGATCCAGCGGGAGGCTCTTGGTATATTGAAAGCTTAACAAATGAGCTTGCCGAAAAAGCTTGGGCGTTATTTTTAGAAATTGAAGAAAAGGATGGCATTTTACAAGTATTAAAAAGCGGTTGGTTTCAAGAAAAAATTGGTGAAGTCATGAAGAAAAGAAGTGATGATATTGCAAAAAGAAAGCAATCGATTGTAGGAACAAATGTGTATGCCAACTTAAATGATCAATCATTAACTATTAAGGAAAAAAGTAGGACAAGTGGGATTACCGAATTGCGATTATCCGAGCCATTTGAAGAATTGCGTACGATCGCTCAGAAAATAGAGCAGTCTGGAACAAAACCAACGCTCGGTCTTATTTGCTTAGGTGAACTAAAGGAGCATAAGACAAGAGCAGATTTTATTACCGGATTCCTTTCACCAGGTGGGATTTATGTGAAGAAAAGTGCGAATATTGAAAGTATAGAAATGGCACTTCAATTTGTAAATGATAGCAGATTTCAGCATTTTGTTATTTGCGGTACAGACAAACTATATGATGAGTTAGCGGTCGATATGGTTCAACTTATCAAAGAAAATCAGCCAAATGTGAGTATTTATTTGGCAGGACTTCCAGAAAAGGAGAAACAGGCTGGATTGGAGCAGGCGGGAATTACTAAGTTTATTCATATTCGCAGTAATTGTTATCAAACCCTTTCTTCCTTGTTAAGCGAAATGGAGGTGGCAGGCAATGACGAAGAAGCCTGATTTTAAAAGTCTTCCATTGTTTAGCTCCGAACAACCAACGAGGGAAGAATGGGAAAAAAATATTCAAGTCCAATTAAATGAATCTATTGATGAATTATTATTTGAAACAAACGAGCAGATTGCAGTGAAGCCTCTATATACACAGGAGGATTTGCAAGATTTACAGCATTTAAATGCATTTCCCGGGCTTGCACCATTTATGCGTGGACCTTATCCAACAATGTATGTAAATCGACCGTGGACTGTTCGCCAATATGCAGGTTTTTCAACAGCTGAGGAAAGCAATGCCTTTTATCGCCGTAATCTTGCGATGGGACAGAAAGGTTTATCGGTCGCCTTCGATCTTGCGACTCACCGAGGATACGATTCTGACCATCCAAGGGTAGTTGGTGATGTCGGGAAAGCGGGAGTAGCCATTGATTCTGTCCTTGATATGAAAACATTGTTTGATGGTATTCCATTAGATCAAATGTCTGTTTCTATGACTATGAACGGAGCGGTTTTGCCAATTATGGCTTTCTTTATTGTGACAGCAGAAGAGCAAGGCGTTAGCCAAGAAAAGCTTTCAGGAACGATTCAAAATGATATATTGAAGGAATATATGGTTCGGAACACGTATATTTATCCGCCGGAAATGTCAATGAAAATTATTGCTGATATTTTTGAATATACATCTAAGTACATGCCGAAATTTAATAGTATTAGTATTTCTGGCTATCATATGCAGGAAGCAGGTGCACCTGCAGATATTGAACTTGCCTACACGCTTGCAGATGGTTTGGAGTATGTTCGCACGGGGTTAAAAGCAGGCATTGATATCGACTCCTTTGCCCCAAGGCTTTCATTTTTTTGGGCAATCGGAATGAATTATTTTATGGAAGTGGCGAAAATGCGAGCTGCTCGGTTCATTTGGGCGAAAATGATGAAAACATTTGCCCCGAAAAATCCAAAGTCGATGGCTTTAAGGACTCATTCGCAAACATCAGGCTGGAGTTTAACTGAGCAGGATCCATATAATAATATAACGCGCACACTTATTGAAGCACATGCGGCTGCAATGGGACATACGCAATCTCTTCACACGAATGCACTTGATGAAGCGATTGCTTTACCAACAGATTTTTCCGCACGGATTGCAAGAAATACACAGCTCTTTCTTCAGGAGGAAACGAACATTACGAAAGTAATCGACCCGTGGGGCGGTTCTTATTATGTAGAGGCATTAACGGATCAATTAATGAAGCGTGCATGGGAGCATATCGAAGAAATCGAGAATTTAGGTGGAATGGCAAAAGCAATTGAAACAGGCTTGCCAAAGATGAGAATTGAAGAGGCTGCTGCCAAACGCCAAGCACAAATTGACTCTAAAAAAGAAACCATTATTGGTGTAAATAAATATCGTCTTGACCAAGAAGAGCCAATTGAAATTCTTGATATTGATAATACAGCAGTAAGACTAAAGCAAATTGAAAAGCTAGAAAGCTTGAAGGCTTCTCGTGATGAGGAGAAAGTTCGCCAAGCTTTAGAAGCAATTACAAATGCCGCGGAAACGGGAGAGGGAAATTTACTTGAACTCGCTGTTCGAGCAGCAAGGGTGAGAGCAACACTTGGAGAAATATCAGATGCGATTGAGCTTGTCGCTCATCGGCATAAGGCGATTATCCGTTCCATTAGTGGTGTTTATAGTGCAGCATTTTCCAATGAAGAAGAAATCGAGGAAATTAAGCAAATGACAGATGATTTCCTTGAGAATGAAGGAAGAAGGCCGCGGATCTTAATTGCGAAAATGGGGCAGGATGGACATGATCGCGGGGCTAAGGTAATTGCAACCGCATTTGCCGATTTAGGATTTGATGTTGATATCGGCCCATTGTTCCAAACACCAGAGGAAACAGCAAAGCAAGCAGTTGAAAATGATGTTCACTCAGTCGGCTTTAGCTCGCTTGCAGCAGGACATCGAACATTGCTGCCAGAACTTGTTAAGGAACTTAAGAAGCTTGGCCGCGAAGATATTCTTGTCTTTATCGGTGGGGTTATCCCAGCGCAAGATTATCAATTTTTAAAGGAAAATGGGGCAGCTGCGATCTTTGGTCCCGGAACCGTTATCCCCATTGCTGCACAAAAGGTGATTGCAGAAATTTATCGTCGACTAGGCTATGAGGAAGTGTTGCGGTAAATGGAAAAGGATAAAAAGCCAGAATGGTTTGATCGGAAAAATCCAGACCATTTTACAAGTGTCGTCAGAAAAGGAGTCCAAGCAGAGAACAATTCGAAGTTCATAAAGAAAACGCAATATAAAAAGAAAACAGGTTCTACTCTAAATATAGAAGAGCTCGTCGAAGGTATTCTAGCAGGTAATCGGAGTGTGTTAGCACGTTCGATTACGTTAATCGAAAGCAATGCTGAGCATCATTTTCGTCATGCACAGGAGCTTTTACAGAAGTTGCTTCCATACTCAGGGGACACGATTCGGATTGGGATTACGGGTGTACCTGGAGCAGGAAAAAGTACATTTATTGAGGCATTTGGTCAGTTTTTATGTGAGTTAGGCCTGAAG
>JAEWDX010000440.1 GCA_023389895.1 Bacillota bacterium | reverse complement strand
AATAACTCAACTTTCGCACCTAGAAAAATGTAATGAGCTTAAATGGCTGTAATGTTCGGAGTAGTTGAAATATGGCGCTTGACCTTAAAAATAGGCATGAAAAAACACCTCATCGTTTGGTATAGTTGATTTGTCGAGAATCACAATATCCAGACAGAAGAGGTGCCTCCTATATGATATCGAATAATGGTCAAAATAAGCAACTACCAAATGAACTAACATCTACATTTAAAGAATTACAAGTGCTAAAACATCTAAGGAAAGCAGGTATTACAAAGTCTTTCGGCTTTTCTTGTGGTTATCTTTTTCAATTGATTTTTTGCTTAATTTTTGAAAACAAGAACTGGTTTCGAACGCTTGAAAGTAGAAAATCTGCCGATTTTCCTGCTAAGGACGCTGTCTATCGTTTCTTGAATAAGTCTACTTTTGCATGGCGGAGATTTTTACTTTACCTTAGTGCCCACACGATAGGTAATGTAACAAAACTCTCGAATCATGACCGACCGAAGGTCTTGGTGATAGACGATTCTTCATATGATCGTAATCGTAGTAAATCTGTCGAGTTACTAGCGCGTTGTTTTGATCACGCTTCTCAAAAAATGCGTTTTTATAAAGGCTTTCGTATGCTTACTGATCAGGATTTTCTCTTATTTTTCCAAAGTTATTTCCTTTGAAGCAAAATATTACGACAAAAGGAGGCGAAAAATGAAAGACAAATTTTTATTAGTTTTGGATTCTCCTAATTATCAAAATGAAGAACTTACAATGAAGGATACCCTTATTGATGAATCTCAAGACCCATCAGATCTACATTTAGAAGACTTAAACGAATTAATTGTTAATGACACTATTAGAAAAGCAATTATGAACCTTTCTGAACGTCAAAAAGAAATTTTATCATTTTCATTTATACAAAATATGAAAGATAAAGAAATTGCGAAAAAGTTGAAAGTTTCACAACAATCCGTTTCAAAGACAAAAAAAGCTGCTTTGAACAAGTTGAGGAGGGAAATAAATATTGTCTGAGTTAAATATAATACAGATTATTGGAAATGTAAGGTTTCCGATTACAATCACTCTTTATTTACTTTATAGATTCGAAAAAAAGTTAGAAAAACTAGAAGATGCTATAACAAAACTCGCTACTTCATTAATGCTAAGAAATGAGTGAATCTGGTGATGAATAAAAATGCCCTAACAGTAGAAATCATTCAGATGCTTAAACCAATTATTAAAAAAGCTCTTTTGCAAACCTCAAATGAACACAGAGAAGATTTAGAACAAGAGTTGTATCTAAAGATAGTGAAAAAGATCTCTCAAGAAAACACAGATAACTTACCAGATTTTTTCGAAGTGCTTGAAATTAAGAAATAATGAGGAAATAAAAACATAGCCAACAAGTTTAATCAGTTACTATTTTTATTAATTTTATTCTAATAAAGTTGTTTTTTTTTATGAAAAATCCCTTTATAGAGAGTAAGGTAAAAAAAATGAAAGGAGATGTTAAACATATGCTCGGTATGTACTAGTAACCTTATTAATATTTATTAAAAAAAATTCTATAAGAGGAGGATATTTCATGGCAAGAGAATACATTTCAAAAGTGATAGTAAATTTAGATCAATTACGAAAAATTCAAAGAGGACAAAGGACTATTTATGATTCAGGTATTGTAAATCCAAATTCTAATACATTAATCGCAGGGTTGAGTGGTGTAGTTAGTATATTAGCACTTGCATTTATTAGATCTACGCCTGTAGGCGTCGCTGCAGGTGTAATCAGTTTAGCATCAGGTATGACATCATCAGAAAAAGACATTCTTAAAAACCTAGTTTATAGTGGATATTGGCATTTAGGATACATGGATGACTTCATGGTTGATCATCCTAACTATGATTTAATTGAAATGGAGCTTCCATTTCTTGAATATACTGTAGATAAGGAACCGATTAGATTCATACAAGGTAAAGGCATGATTACTAGAGTTCATACAAAAAACGGCTGGATTGATGCATAAAAAAAGTAGCACAGACCATGACAATGGTTTGTGCTGCTTTTTTATATAGGGGGACCGCCAACATTTCGGATTTCAGGACTCTATCCTTTTTAGAGGTACAGACAGCAAAAAGAAATATTATACGTTAAGGTTGTAAGTGTTGATATAACAAGGATGTTCCATAAATGTCCGTTTTTGGTACTAGCTTAACGTACACATTACAATCAATTATTATAGTTTGACTGCATACTGTACAAAATTTACGTAATGTTGCGAGACCCCTTTTATTCAAATAAATTTTCAATAATCTCTTTTTCAAAATTTCCATTGATTTTAAAGTCCCCGATATTCCCCTTATCATAATCAAATACTGAAATATAATTTTTATCATCAAGACGTAATCCCAACTTTAATTTTTTATTTACTCTTATTTTTATCCAATATGACTCATTAAAATTCTGATCTAATATCTTTGATTTTTTTAAATTAGCTACCAAAAAATTGGACATTATTTTGTCAATCTGATTTCTATCTGTTATCACTATCTCTTTATTATCTGCTGATCTAATAATCTCAATTATAGTTACATCTGTTATCCGTATATTCTCTAACACAGTATTTTTAAAAGAATTATTAGTTTTAAAAATATAGATACTTCCTAGAATAATTATTAAGAAAACAAAAAACATAATCAATTTTATCTGCTTTTTCATAACCATATACTCCCTTCTTCAATAATCATTGATATATGGATGATTTAACCAGTATATGAATGTCAGACAATTTTTTGACGCATTTGGTAAAAAAATTAAAATACCAAATATAACTTATTGCAAAAAAACACAGAGCGCTTTTCTTCAGTTTTAATTAGTATTAATTAATATTTCGATGATTTTGATGAAATTCCTTTTTTATTTTGCAGTAACGAGAAAATGCGGTAATATTTTGGTCAGAAGCTAAGAGTTTTGATCATCTAGTTTACAAGTTGAGTCCTTGCGTTTAATTTTAATTTTTCGAAAATTTTAGATAAACTAAGAAAGGCTGTAAAGCCCTTTCTGTATCGAAGAAAATAAGAGATTTCAAACTAACTTAAAGGTATCTGTATGCATTCTAATGTTATATTGCATAATAGCGTTTTTAACTACTCGCGCAATTGCTCTCGCCAATTTTACTGGAACGGCATTCCAAACTTGCTGTTGTATCGATGATAAACTTCCTTTGAATATAAAATCATCCTTCAGGCCAAATAATCTAGCGCACTCTCGAACTGATAGTATCCTGTTTTCATTTGGATGTGTTAGGTTACATTTACGAGGATTAACTATTGTTATTGATGGGTGATTTCATGCTAATCGTCTGTAAACAGAACTATGTTCAAATTGCTGTATACTCCCGACAGCTTTAGCTAGTTCATCCGATTTAAATCTAAATTCGAATTTTCCCCTGACATCTAAAAGAGATGTAATGTCTAGGAAAAGAACATCGTGCTACCGCGCCATGTTCTTTCTTATTAAATCTAGGAACATGCGTCTTTGAATTCAGATCGCTGCTAGTCATTCGTCTGCTGTGGTGATTGCATCACAAGCACCTGCAATCACCACAGCACCGTGACTACCCTCCCGCTTACAGTCGATAAGAACATCAAGGAACAAGGGCTTGATGTAATAGGTATGGTTAAGAATTTAAAGCAACGTTACATTGTGAAAAATGTACGTGTCAGCTTAAATGAACTTTATCGTTTAGCAGCACCCACTCAAGGA
>JAEWDX010000260.1 GCA_023389895.1 Bacillota bacterium | reverse complement strand
ATAAAATGCGAGTATTTCTTTGATGCCAATGCGCCATTCGATTGGCAGGGTAGCGCAAAGAAGCTGGCGTGTAAAACCAGCAAAAGATAAGCGTTTACAGTCGTTTTTCTTGTGTCCTTCGGTATGTGAAAATTTTAGTAACACATAGGCAATTAAGACCGCAAAAAGCTGATTAAATACCGCATTTTTCGTCGTGCCAAATAACACAGGTACATTTAAGTTCTGTTTAATCCAGCGAAAAAAGGATTCGATTGCCCAGCGTTCTTTGTACATACCTGCGATTTCTTCTGCCGTCACATCACGGAGATTCGTGACAACTCGTACAATCGCACCTTCATAATCCGTAAACTCAATAACACGGTGACGTTCTTTTGTTTGTTTTTGAGCCGTGCCAAGTGTACACGTGAAATCAGCGACGATATTGGATCCCTCAACGGCAGCTCTTTTTAACGATTTTTTGCCATTTAACAGGATATTATCCTTTAAGCGAATGACAAAATCCTGTTTTGTTGTCGCATAACGATCAACTTTATCAATGGAAAAATAAGCACGAACCGCCACTAAAATAAATCGCTTATCTTCCAGTTCGACACCAATAGGACCATCGTGCTTTAGGCCTGTTGTTTCAATGATTTGAAGGGGCATACCCGTTTGATTGGTGAAGCTGACATGTAGTTTAATACCTGAACGTTCACCGTGATACAGCGCCCAAGGTAAACGATTTTTCCCGACCGTAATCGTCGTGGAATCAATCGCCAGTAGCTCTTTTTTAAGCTTAAGTGAGCGTCTCGCAGATCGGTTTAATCGGCTAACAATCAACTCAAAAATACGTTTGACGATGAGATAATTTAGTTCGCCTAAACGTTTGGAAAGCGTGGAATAGTCCACTGATTTCAAACCTTTCTCTGTCGCAACATCTGAAGCGTAACGTAAGCTTTTCCATTCAAATGTAGCAGCGCCAACCAAGTAGTTTAAAAGCGTTGGTCAAATTGAACCTCAGCTAGAATGCCATCGATTTCTTCCTGTGAAATAAAGTTTTGAAGCGTAGTGTGAAAATCGTGGTATTCTTAGCCATGAGAGATTCCTCCTCGTAAATGTTGGTATGGTAACTTACATTTTACATGGAATCTCTCTTTTTTATTAGATTTTAATGGTAAAAACTAGTTAATCAACAGACGTGATTAATTATATTTTAGACAACCTCTGAGCTTTAGAGCTACAAGGGATTACATACTCTTATTGAACTTTTTTCCCCCTTTATTTAACAAACGTTCCTAATTGGTTGTAAAAATTAAGCTTAGTATCTCTTTATTAGATAAGAGGGTTCTCTAACTCTAAAAAGAAAGGAGGCTAACTTTGAAAAAGTATGATGATTTAAATCGTCGTTTTATCACGTATATGGCCAATCTTATTTACTACAACTCTATTAATTATGATAAAAAGAGACGAAGGAATGATGTTCGTTTTTCTCTAACACTCGACAACGATGAAAGTCTAGAATCTGCATTACTTACCTCTTATGATTTCACATCTATACCACCAAACTTAAAGGATCACATTACGGACCATTTACTTTATCAAGCTTACGAATCTCTTCCAGCACAACAACAGAAGATACTTTCTTTTGCTTACGTTCAAAAAAGAAATGACAAAGAAATAGCCAAAAATTTGGGAGTTTCTCAACAAAACATCTCGAAACACCGATTAAAAGCTTTAGCTAAATTGCGTCAGTCAATAACGGAAGGATGATAATAATGTCAGAGGTTGATTTTACAACACTTATTGCCAACTTAGGTTTTCCCATTGTAATTACTTTGTATTTACTTACTCGTTTTGAAAAAAAAATTTCTGATTTAAGCGAGGCTATTAATGCTTTGAAAAACGAAATACAAAAAATGTAAGGAAGTGATAATTTATGATTGCCGAATTATTAGTTCGAGCACAGCAATACCACGATCAGGAGGCAATATTACATATCTTAGAATCTTTCAATCCTAAAATAAAATCCTCTTTGTCACAAGTACCTTTCCATTACCGCGAAGACTTACAACAAGAACTTTATGTAAAAATGATTGAAGTTATACAAAGTTTCGATATCAATGAATTCAAATAAAATCAAAAATTGGTTGTAAAATTAACTCTTCATTTCTCTTTATATAGAGAACGCCCCAAAGGCGAATAAAATTTAACTGGAGGTAATATTTATGGCAATTGGCGATCCATTAACTTCAAGATCTCAACTTTACGGACGCGACAGCGTCGATTTGTTGGCAAGAACACTGTACGGAGAAACAGAAAATGACTCTGACTCCCGCATTGGTGTTGCATGGGTTGTTCTTAACCGTAAAAATGCTACAACAGGAGAATTTAGAAATCAGAACACCATTGAAGCAGTCGTACTTTATCAAAATGCATTCTCTTGTTTTTGGGATAGCAACTTGGCTAAATGTCTTGCTCCAAATACATCAAGTCAAGTCTGGAAAAACTGTGTTTCGGTCGCTCAAAATGTCGCTACCCTCACAAACCAAATTGGTGATAAATTGTTCTATACTCAAGTCGATGTTTTCAACGCCAATAGCAAAACTGAAAATGGGAAGCTCTTATATAAAATGAGCGGTACATGGGTAGTTGTCACTTCTAAAATCCTGAAAGGTCAACACATGTTCTTCAATTATACCCATCAGTAAGATCAACAAAAAAAGCTTGCCCAAAGACTTTTTGGGACAAGCTTTTTTTCTATTTTTCAATAGGTTTAACTTCAATTTGATCCGCAACAAATTCATTCTTGGCACTGTCGAATTTATAAGTGACATTGAAATCACACACATATGTGGTAGTCCCAGGTACTGCTGCCCCAAAGTTTAATTTTATTTTTTGATTTTCCAATGAATAAATATATACGCCACCAAAACCAAGGCTATCCTGTTTTTTATCCGGCTCTGGGTCAAACCCATAATTAAAGTTATATTCTTTTCCTTTTGCTTTAACTGAAATTGCTAACGTATCGTCACCCTTTTTAGCAACATGCGTCTCAATCTGATTAGCAACAATCTCCTCATAGCTTTGGACTTTAATTTCGCTTAGATCCTCGGTGCTAACGACATGAATTTCATAATTGTTTAATCCTGTTCCTCGCCCAGTCTGGATGATAATTACGGCTTCTTCTTTTCCGTCGCCTGTAACATCCGTATAAAATACCTGCGGAGCAGTTCCAGTATCAACAGGGACATTCCAAGAAAAGTCTTTTTGATTACCGTTAATATCTAGCTTTACACCATTTGCTTCTTCATATAGTTTCACTTTTTTATCCTCAGAAGTACCAATTAATTTTTCATCTGTTGTATCCTGTTGTGTTACTTGTTGTTCACTAGGTGTCCCACTAGAATCCTGTTTTTGTGCATTATCTCCCTCATTATCTGAACCACATCCTGAAAACATAACAGCACTCAACAATAACATCGCACCAAATTTTTTTTTCAATCTCAAATTGCTCCTTCCCTATATTTGTATATAACTGGAGTAAATTCCAATTATATAATTCCAAACTTTAATACTATTGAATATATGCATAATAAAAAACACTTTAATTATTATACCCTAGTAAAAGCCATTATTTCTTTGAACTAAAGAAATAATGGCTTTCGGACTATTCCATATATAACAAAAGTAAGACGCAATACAATTATGTTTTAACACACGTATTGATTAACCAAAATCATCCATCATTTATTTGATTTAGTTTCCAATAAAATGCGAGTATTTCTTTGATGCCAATGCGCCATTCGATTGGCAGGGTAGCGCAAAGAAGCTGGCGTGTAAAACCAGCAA
>JAEWDX010000258.1 GCA_023389895.1 Bacillota bacterium | reverse complement strand
GTATTCAATTCTTACATACTACATCGCTTCAAAAATGATTGATTCGGTTGTTCAAGGTTTAGAAGGTGATACGAAGGCTGCGATTATTGTTTCTGATAGTTATGAAGAGATTTCAAATGCAATTATTGAGCGACTAGGTCGCAGTGTTACAAAACTATATGGGAAAGGCGGAGTAAAAGATAACGACAAGGAAGTTATTTATATCGTTATTACACGTCTAGAAATTTCCAAACTAAAAAGCATCGTCAGCGAAATCGATCCGAATGCCTTTACGACAATCATGGATACGCAAGAAGCACACGGAAGTAAATTCAAATCAGCGATTCATTAAGGAAACTGTTTTGAGACCACACCCCACTTTTTCGTGTTAGTGTGGTCTCATTAAAACCCTTAAGACTACTGCGTTAACTAGTAAAGATTAAACGACAGCGATTCGTTGTCAGCAAGTTAATTTTTAATTTCTAGCAAAAGTGGTCCGTTTTCTTCAATTTCCTTAAGCATCTCATCTGTAATAATTAAATCCTGATTATTACGCTCTTTCAATTCTTGCTCTATTAGCTTTTCATGACGCTCAGTTTCCTTCATCCAGCTGTTATATCCAACGGTAAGCAATTCTTTATTATACCTAGAGAAAGCAATTTGAACAACTTCCCCCTCATCCGAACTTACACGGAAGGAAATTT
Organism: Bacillota bacterium; assembly: GCA_023389895.1. Taxonomy (GTDB): domain Bacteria; phylum Bacillota; class Bacilli; order Bacillales; family Cytobacillaceae; genus Cytobacillus. The sequence continues at coordinate 7,890 of JAEWDX010000258.1, read as the reverse complement.
CCGTATTTTTGCCTCCGTTGTTATTTTCCTGATACCCTTGTCCGCTATACTCAACAGCTATCACTTTACCAGATAATAATTGATATTTTTCTGCTGCTTCTTTTGCTAAAATTTGATATTCCTCATTATTTTTCAATAGATTCATATCCATGCCTTCACGAATATCTTCCTTGTGATAAACCCAATTTGCTATCGAATGATTTTCTCCCGTTACTGCATCTAATTGAAAAGCGTATGATAGCATATCATTGATCTTAACATTGGCTTCCCATATAGCACGCTGCTGTGTTGCACTAGCAGGATTGTAAGTCATTTCCAGTGTTCTACTACTTAAATCAGCTTGGAAAATCTTCCACAGATTTTGACTCGCTAGCTCCGCTGCCTCCTCCATCTTCATATCATTCACTGTTGGCTCGTTTTCCCCAACAAATTTTACATGATAATCTTTCTTCACATAACCCTGTGGTTCGCTATTATTACCGGCTTCCATATAAGGAGCACTGTAGCTAGTAGGAACCATTTGTGTTTTACCAACTGCTACTGCCTTAACTGTATGACTAATCCCACTAAATACAATCGTAGTCACAGCAATTGCCCCTACAGATCCAAGTACGAGCTTCTTCATTTCATTTCTTTTACTCAGCTTCATCTCATTCAATCTCCTTTTCGTTTGTATCATGTGATCACAGTTATAAGTATATAAACAGTAGGTTATCAAACTATCACTAACTTATTATTAACTTGTAAAAGTTAATTTAGCGGTTGTCCCTTTACCTATTTCCGATGAAAAGCTTAGCTCTGCATCATGATTAACCGCAATTTGCTTGCAGAGCGTTAAACCTAAACCTGCCCCTCCAGCTGAGCGAGTACGAGAAGGATCTACTCGGTAAAATGCTTCTGTTATATGAATAAGATGCTCCTTTGACAATCCTTTTCCATTATCTTGGACGGCGATCACCTTATGTTCGTTCTCTATATACGCAAGTAGTTTAATAGACCCGCCTGGACTACAGGCTTTGAGCGCATTATCGATTAAATTAACGAGTAAAATATGCATGAGGTCTGCATCACAAAACAATGTATTAAAATAGTACTCATAGGAAATCTTGATTTGTTGTTCCTTTGCTTTCATAGATAAGGATTGCTCTACATCACGAATTAGCACACTCATTTCAACTTTTTTCCGCTCACTCTCGCTTGTACGAAGAGTTGCCATCTCCAGCAAGCGATTAGCAATATTTTGAAGTCTACGGCTTTCAGACATAATATAATTTGTTGCAAATAGCCTATCTTCTTCAGTACGAACGATCTTCTGAATATATTCTGCATAGCCATAAATCGACGTTAACGGTGTTCTAAGTTCGTGGGCTAAATTATCTACAAACTGCTGCTTCTGTTCCACTGTCGTCGCCAGCTGCTGCATCTGGTCTTGAATTTCTTCAGCCATATGATTAAAGCTCTCTGCCATTTCAGTAAGTTCATCATTTCCTTTAACCTTAATTCGATTTCCATATTGCCCTTGTGCAATACTTTTAGAAGCGGTGGAAATGAGCTGAAGCGGCTTAAACACACGGTTTAACACGACTAATAAACATACTGCTAGTAATCCACAGATTAACATCCCAAGCAAAAATAGCATAAAAGTCATTTTATTCCATGAGGAAATAATGTCAGATACATTATAATAATAGGCAAGTGTATAAGAATCATATGGCGTAGGCAAAGTACCTGCCACTCTAATGTGCTCCTTATTTGCAAGCTTTTCAATCGAAACAAGCCTTTCATTCACTTTAATATGATTAGGAATTTCAGGAAGTTTATAGGACTCTCCTATTAAATTTGTATAAAGCTGCTTGCTATCCTTTGAAATCGTCAGTATCACTTTTTGCTTGCCATAAAAATTAAAATAAGAGTGATAAAGAGATTCGATTCCCTCATCAATCGAAATACCTCTACTTTCTAATGCATTTAAATCCTTTGCATACGATGATGCAATAAAATAATGCTCTCTCAGACTGCGGTCTTTAGAACTTTCTAAATTATTCATGAGTGTCATCGCTGAAACGAGTAAAATTCCACTGTAAAAAAACAAAAGAAAAAGAATAAATGTGAGTAAAAAAGTTCGTAATTTCATAGTTACACTTCCAAACGGTATCCCATTTTATAGACTGTTTTAATTCTAGATTCCAAATTCAGCTTCTTTCTTAGCTTTTGAATATGAACATCTACCGTTCTTGTATCCCCTATGTAATCATAGCCCCAAGCAAGCTCGAGCAGCTTGTCCCGTGATAAGGCAATATTGCGATTATTCACCAAAACCTCTAGTAAATCAAATTCTTTAGGAGTACATTCAACTGCCAATTCATTAAGAAATACTTGTCTGCTTTCAAAATCAATTTTAATGCCATCTACTTTAAAATTCCTTTTTTCTTTTTTCGTACGTCTTAATACTGCATCCACACGGGCCAATAGCTCAAGCATCTCAAATGGCTTCACTAGATAATCATCAGCGCCGAGGGTCAAACCCCTTACTTTATCAGTTAAACTGCTCCGTGCTGTCAAAAAAATAGTAGGGCTACTAATTTGCTGAAAAACGTCATATCCATTAATTTCTGGAAGCATTATATCCAGTAATACAAGATCTATTTCATGCTGTGTTAGCTCATGAATTGCTGTCTTTCCGTCAAAAACAGAAATACAAATATGTCCAACAGATTGCAGATTTCTTTTGATTAGCTCATTGATTGGTATTTCATCCTCAACAATTAGAATCGTTGCCATTAAAATCACCTCATTATTAGCATAGCATTGCTTTATTATGGAGTTGTAAAAAAACAACACTATTCAACTTTCATTGTTCTAATAAAATGGCTTCTCCTTTGTCCTTTTCCAACTAGTGCAATGTACTACTATTTGGAAAATCATACATAACGAAAAAACGACACCTGCGTGTCGTTTTTTCGTTCACCCTATAAATACTTCCGATGGATTCCTTTCCCATCATAGCTAAATAGCATATTTTTCCCTTCAATCATTGTTTCAAAATGAACGGTTCTTCCCCAGAGCTGTTGAATATAGGGGAGAACTTTTTCTAAATATTTCAAGTCGAGCTCAACATCTTCGAACCAATGCTTTACATATAGTTCTCCATTTTTTAAATAGTCGCCATCATTGACTGTTAAATATGGAAAGCCTCCATTTACTCGCATATTTACGAGCTGATCGCGGACATTTTTCCATTGTTTGTCAACAATTTTATAATCTTTCCCCTGCTTTTGAAATAAATACATATCCTCTTTCATAACAAGATCTTTTGTTAAATAATTGCGAAGAAAGGAAATATCTGCTTCAATTTCTCGCACCTCAAATATTTTCTCACGACCAGAGTTTGGTACAGCTCCACGCTGTTTCATTGCTTCTGTTGGATGATTATATCTTTCCTCGATGTCTTCAAAGATTTTCAAACCGAGATAATAAGGATTAATGCTCGTTCTTGATGGCTGAACGACACCAGCATTCAGCTTCGCAAACTCTAACGCCTCTCCACTCGTTAAATCCATTTCACGCAAGATCCGTTGGTGCCAATACGATGCCCAGCCTTCATTCATAATTTTCGTCTCAAGCTGAGGCCAGAAATAAAGCATCTCCTCACGCATCATCGTTAAGATATCTCGCTGCCAATCAGATAACTCTCTACTATGACTCTCAATGAAAAGCAGCAAATCCTTCTCAGGCTGCGGAGGGAATTTCTTTTTTTTCTTTTTTCTTTCTGCCTGCTTTTTATTCTTATCATCGAGATTCCATAAATCGTCATACGGTGTGGATAGTATTGTTTCTTCCTCTTCATATTCGCTGTCATCAAGATCCCAAGCAAGCTTTGACCTCATTAAAGAAGGATCAATATGCTCTTCAATTGCGAGAACAGCATCAATAAAGATTTCTACTTCCTTTTTCCCATGAAGGATTTCATATTGTCTAATTCTTTCGGCTGTTGCTGACATGCTTTCCACCATATCCCGTTTCGTATTTTGAAAACGAACATTGTTTTTAAAAAAATCACAATGAGCGAGAACATGAGCAACAATTAATTTATTTTGGATTAAGGAATTGGAGTCAAGCAGAAAGGCGTAACAAGGATCGGAGTTAATGACAAGCTCATAAATTTTTGAAAGGCCAAGATCATAATGAAGCTTCATTTTAAAAAACTGCTTTCCGAAGCTCCAATGGGAAAATCTTGTTGGCATCCCATAGGCACCAAATGTATAAATAATATCAGCGGGACAAATTTCATATCGCATCGGATAAAAATCTAATCCAAAACCACTCGCAATTTCGGTAATTTCCTGAATAGCATATTGCAGTTGTTTTTGATCCGCTATATTCATCAGCTACCCCCCTTTTTCTTCTTAACACAATCTATGAGGAAATAGTGAGATTGATGAATTAGGCTTAATCGTTTTTTTTGTAAAATGAAGTGGGGTCTACAGCAAATTAATTTTTACAATAATCGCTTAGTAGACCCCATCTCTAGCTGGACAGCATCATTCCTTCATTTCTTCTACTGTTAAATTGAGAAGCCTTTTATTATTTAGATTATGCGTGATTTTCACAATAACTGTAATCGGTTTATTATTTTCTTTTACTTGAAAGCTAAAGGAATCCATTACATCCGTATCCGTTACTTTTTCTCTTCCCTTATATTGATAATCAATTACTTCATCTCCAGGAAAGTCCTCTTTGACAACAGCGATGGCAATCCTGCCAAATTTCTCATAATCAGGAGCCGCCTTTGCTTGGACAGACAGATGGCAAATACTAAAAAGGAATCCACAAGCAATAAAGAAAAGAGATATTTTTTTTAACATTATTATCTTCCTCCAATGATTCATCATTATTATCCGTCTTATTTTTCACCGTTCTTTCTTTTTTCATGCGTATTCAGGTAAAAGTTGAAAACACGTTTATATCAGCATGTCCAACATTTACAAACAAAAAAATCCTTCTGCCGTCATATACTAATTTCAACTCCTAAAGGGGAGGAATAGTTAATGAACAGCAAAGATTATGAACGTACTCTCTATTACACACACCGCTCCGAATGGGATAATTTACTAATTCTAATGGTAAGAACGGAAGATCATTTTCTTTCAAAAAAGATTGAACATTTTCTTCATGCCTATACATTCGAAAGAGATTATTCCGTTATTGAGAAACATCTGTATTCTTTACTCAGATATATTGACCATGCAAATGAATCATCGTTTGAGAAATTGCCAAACATGTTACTTACATTACCTTAAGGGATTCCACAAACAAAAGAGGATATTCTAAAGGCTTAACCTTTGGAATATCCTCTTACATTTTTTGATTCGACAATGTCTATTATTTTCCGGGAAATAAATGACAAAATTCGAGATTAATTTTAATTTTCTCTATTCATTCTCTCGTTCACAATTTCCATAAAGTCATTCTCTATCCGTAAAAGTTTTTCTTCACTTTCATCGATAGAATTTCCTCGAATCCCGAAATAAAACTTTATTTTTGGCTCTGTACCTGAAGGTCTTAAGCAAATCCATGTACCATCTTCAAAATAATACTTAATAACATCAGATTTCGGCAAATCAATTATTCGTTCCTGACCATTTTTTTCTCGACGAATAGAATATAAATAATCTTCAACAGCCGTTACCTTCATTTCACCTAACAGTTTTATGGGGAATTCTCTAAAAGAATTTAATGTCTGCTGAATTTTTTTCGTACCTTCTATTCCTTTTAATGTTAAAGAACGAAGGCTCTCTAAATAATAGCCGTACTGTTCATATAACGATAACAGAGCATCGTACAAGGACATTCCCTTTAATTTATAGTAGGCTGCTGTCTCAGCTGCTAATAGTGCTGCTTGCACTGCATCTTTATCACGGACAAAATCTCCAATTAAATAACCGTAGCTTTCTTCATAGCCAAACAAAAATGAATATTCATTTGTTCGCTCATATTCATCCATTTTTTCAGCAATAAACTTAAATCCTGTTAGTACATCGATTGCTTCAGCCCCAAAGGAATGCGCAATTTGTCTACCTAGCTCAGAGGTAACAATTGTTTTTAACATTAATCCATTATTCGGAAGCGTGTTTTTTGCTTTTTTTTGCATAAGGAGATAATGAAAAAGAAGGGCCCCAGTCTGATTTCCTGTCAATAACTCATATTCCCCATTTGAATTTTTCACAGCAATCCCTAATCGGTCAGCATCTGGATCGGTGGCAATTAATAAATCTGCATTTTTTTCTTTTCCGACTTTAATTGCCAATTCAAAGGCTGATTTCTCCTCAGGGTTTGGGCTTTTAACAGTCGAAAATTCAGGATCTGGAAGCTCCTGCTCAGCAACCACATACACTTTAGAATAATTTAAAGCTTGTAGTGCCCTTCTTACAGGTTTATTCGCTGTTCCATGCAATGGAGTGAAAACAATTGTTAGATCAACGTCTTTTGCTAAACCAGGATTTTCCGAGATGGTTACAAGTTTTTCTGTATAGACTTTATCAATATCTTCTCCAATTAGGCGAATCAATCCTTGAGCTTTAAGCGTATCCTCATCCTCCACATGAATTTGAAGTTCGTTCTCAATTTCATTTACTTTTGAAATGACGATATCTGCTCTGTTAGAAGCTAGCTGGGCACCATCCTCCCCATATACTTTATAGCCATTATACTCAGGAGGGTTATGACTCGCTGTAATCACAATTCCAGAAAAGGCTTTTAAATGACGAACCGCAAAGCTTAGTTCTGGTGTCGGTCGCAATTCAGCAAAGACATATGTCTGAATTTGTCTTGTTGCCAAAGTTTTGGCGGCCTCCATTGCAAATTCCAGCGACATATGGCGGGAATCATAAGCGATGACAACACCTCGTTTCATCGCATCTAATCCATTTTCTTCTATGTATGCGGCAAGTCCAGCAGTAGCTTTACGGACAGTATAAATATTCATGCGATTGATCCCAGCACCAATTTCACCTCGCATGCCACCAGTACCAAATTCTAAATTTTTATAAAACGCATCCTCAAGCTTTTTCTCATCATTTTGGAAGCCTTGTAATTCAGCTTTTAACTTTTTTTCTAAATTGTCATACTGAAGCCATTGTTTGGCTTTTAATTTCCAATTCATATTTACCCCTCCAAAATAATCACTTTCTCATATTTTACCATGAATCACACTTCTCTACATGGATATGAAATATTTGAAATTTCTCTTCCATTTCCTTAATATATATTTACAAGAAATGCAAACAATGAATGTCAAAACTATGACGAATCAAAGAATAATCTAGTAATAATGATAAAGGTTAATTTACAAAGTATGGATCGTAGTTCATAATTTATCAAAGTTAGCTAGTTATTACTATAAAGGAGTTAGAAATGGAAAAGACAAAGAAGGATTTACGAGAATCATTATTGTTTATTTCGTGGGCAACATCTATTATTGCCTTATTTGGCAGTCTATACTTTTCGGAGATTCGACAATATGAGCCTTGTATGCTTTGCTGGTATCAAAGAATTGCCATGTATCCATTCGCAATCATCTTAGGAATTGCTGTTGTTCGAAAAGATTTTAAAATTAGCCTTTATACAATGATTTTATCAGCAATTGGAGCCTGCATCTCGCTTTACCATTACTCAATCCAGAAGATACCTTTTTTTTCAGACCATGCAGTTTCGTGCGGTAGAATACCTTGTACTGGTCAATATATTAATTGGCTAGGATTTATTTCAATCCCATTTTTAGCTTTGACCGCATTTATCATCATTTTTATTTCTAGTGTCTTTATTTGGAAAAAATCAAAAGGGGGAGCATGAATTGAAAAAAATCATCATCTTTCTTTCTGTTATGATCAT
>JAEWDX010000224.1 GCA_023389895.1 Bacillota bacterium | reverse complement strand
CCTTTATATTATGCAGCATGAATAAAACGGAACAGCCACAAAAAACATTGCTATTTGATTTTGTTGAAAAGGAGTTTAAATACAATGTTGTTGTCGATTCGATTATTAACCTTAAATCTCCGATAGGTGGCTTTTTATATCCGAGCTTCACAGATCAGTCAGCTAATGTTAATCAGATTCTTTATGCTGCTGGTAAGCCAAATCAACCTGATATAGATTTTATTGAGAATGTTTTGAATGGTGAAGCCATCATGACTGCTCAAGAGGATAAGGCAGTATTCGAAGAAATCGTAAAAGAGGTAGTTGGCGAACAGCTTGACACCTCAACACTTGCCAATGTATATGAAGAAATCAACCGCATAATCGATGAAGAGGAGGAGGAAGACACTCCGAAATTGGATTATAAAGATGTTGAGCGTGTGTTAAAGGTAAGTGGAGTGGAGGATATAAGTACAGAAAAGGTAGAATTCGCTTTTCAAAAAATTATCGATGACGAGAAGTACGAATTGAAAGCAAGTAGCATCGTTCCAAACTATACAGCGAAATCGATCAAAATTAATACGAAAGTAGCGAATATCTCGATTAGCCCACAAGATCTAAAATACGTTAAACAAGTAACTTATAACGGTAAGCGTTGCATCTTAATCGAAGTGGATGAGGATGCAGTGGTTGATGGCTTTAAATTAATTCCAGAAACATTATTAGGCTAACTGTTAAAATAGGCAATATTTCAGATGAAAGTCAAAAAGGTAGCGCGCATCGTCTTTAGTTAGGCCACTTTTTTGAGAGTACCAAATTTCCTATTTGCTAGATTTATCGCCATTGAGCAATAAACAAAAACGCCGTTAGCCATCCTTGTAAAACAAAATCGTCGTCGGATTCAGTAGAAAGGAGCTTTATGAACAAGAGTCACAAAGCAGAAAAATGAAGCCGACGACATTAAATTATGCATTACAGATTTTCCGAACGAAAAAGCCGACTACGGTGTGATAACGTCCCCATAAGGGTGAAGTATCAAATTTCATTAGGTGCATGTATTCCGAGAAGTCGCAGACCCTCTTTCAAAACAAGCATAACGGCTTTTGTCAAAGCAAGCTTATCCTCCTCTTTGCCATCATCATTAGACAAAATTTTAACCTGATTATAGTATTTATTAAATTCCTGCGAAAGCTCAATTAAATATTTAGCAATTTGAGATGGTTCATTTTGTAGAAAGCTTCTTTCGATAACATTAGGGAATTCTATAAGCAGCTTAATAACTGACCAGCTGTGTAGATCGTCTAACCCTTGAAGCTTTGTAAGATTTATCTCATGCTTGGCTTTTCTTAGAATGGAGCTTGCTCTAGCATGTGTATATTGGATATATGGTCCTGTCGCTCCCTCAACTTTTAACATATCCTCGAGACAAAATTCAATATTATTTAGTCTTTCATTTTTTAAGTCGTGAAAAATAATTGCCCCGACCCCAATAATTTCTGCGATCTCATCTTTGTTTTCAAGGCTCGGATTTTTTTCCGCAATCGTCTTTTTTGCTAAAAGAATCGCTTCATTTAATACTTCATGTAGGAGAACAACTCTTCCCTTTCTTGTTGACATTTTCTTTCCATTTTTCAATATAAAGCCAAAGGGGACATGGGCTAATGATGTTGACCAATCATATCCAAGCCTCTTCAGCACGAGAAAAATTTGTTTAAAATGCAAGCTCTGCTCGTGTCCGACAACATATAAAGATTTTGCAAATTGATAATGTTCATATCGATAAATCGCGGCCGTTAAATCTCTTGTTGCATACAATGTAGCCCCATCGGATTTTTTTATTAGACAGGGAGGCAGACCTTCTTTCTCTAGCTCAACTACTTCAGCCCCATCAGAACTTTTAAGCAAGTTTCTTTGTTTTAAGAGATCAACAGTCGCTTCCATTTTGTCATTATAAAAAGCTTCTCCATTAATCGAATCAAAGTGTATATTTAAGAGCTCGTATATTTTTGAAAATTCCTTTAGTGACTCATTTCGAAACCATTGCCAGAGATGCCTTGCCTCAGAATCTCCATCCTCCAGTTTTTTAAACGATAGCCGAGCTTCCTCCTCAAGATGGGGAGCACCTTCTGCTTCAGAGTGGAATTTTACATATAGATTGAACAATTCTTTAATGGGATTTTCCTTTATCCTCTCATCATTTCCCCATTTTTTATAAGCAACAATTAACTTTCCGAATTGTGTGCCCCAATCACCTAGATGATTCACTTTTATGGCTTTAAATCCGCATTTTTCAACGATGTTCGCTAATGAATTTCCGATGACAGTTGATCTTAAATGTCCCATTGAGAATGGCTTTGCAATATTCGGGGAGGAACAATCAATGACGATATTTTCTCCATCTCCTAATGAAAGAGAGCCATAGCTCGTATCTTTTTCCAAAATTTCTTCTAACATGATTTTGCTAATGACTTGCTTGTTGAGAAAGGCATTTAAATAAGGACCATCTGCAATCACTTTTTCAAATAAAGGATGTTGAATTTTTTTAGCTAAATCTAGGGCGATTTCCTGTGGTGAGGTCCTGCTTGCTTTCGCTAACCGAAAGCAGGGGAAGGCGATATCCCCATTATTATGATCTTTTGGTTTTTCAATCAATCCTTCAATTTCAATCGGATCTAGCTTTTTATTTAAGGCGGCAGCTATCTCCTCAGAAAATGCTTTCGTCGTTATCCACATTTACATGTTCATCCTCTCTATTCACTAAATAAAAAAATCCCGTCTCAAATTAGAGACGAGATTACCCGCGGTACCACTCTTTTTGGTCATAATGAACCAGCTTTTCAATTAATAACGGGAATTCCCGGCTACACCCTACTCGTTTTTCAGGCTGCTCCTCAGAAGTGCGTTTCATTTTGAGAACACTATTAGGCTCACACTAACCCTAACTCGCTTAAGTGTTTGGCAAAACTACTCTCTTCATCATTGGATTTTTATATTTTTTCCTATTATAGGAAATTATGAGAAATAAATCAAATTAAATCATTCTTTAATTTTCGCAAATATACATGTATCCCGAAGTTCTTTTCCGTTAGCACTTAAACTGTTCTTTCGCAAAATTCCTTCCAGTGTAAAGCCAAGCTTTTCAGGGATTTTTCGACTGTTTTCATTATCTGGGTCACAGCAAATTTCAATTCGGTTTGCTTGAAGGTGTTCGAAAGCAAAATCGACTAAATTTTCAACTGCTTCAGAAATATAGCCTTTTTTCTGATAGCGTGAATCACACCAATAACCGATTTCGAATTTCCGTACATCCCAATTAATCCGATGAAGACCGGTCGATCCGACTAGAACATCATCCTCTTTACGAAAAATCTGAAGGCGAATATCTTTCCTTAATAAAAACTGAGAATATGATTCTCGGATATTTATTTCAGTTTCTTCCACAGTTTGGTCCTTATTAGCGAAGGGAAGCCATTTTTTAAAATCTTCAATGGAAGCCTGAATGGCGTCGTATACTATTTTCCCATCACCAGGTAGGCATGCTCGTAAATAAAGTCTTTCCGTTTCAATTCGTTCCGGAAATTCTACTAAAATGGGATTCATTCTCAAGACCTCCAAAAATGAAATAATGAGTAAATTCTTATTATTATAGATAAGAGATTAAAAGATAGCAAGATAAATCTCGGATTTTTTAAAAAACTTATCATATGTTAAATGGACAAGCATACAATTTACTAACAGAATTTTTGCAGAAAAGTGAAGCGCTTTGGCAGGGAGGATAGCAATGAGAAAAAAAATGTACCAGGACGTCGTCGCAATTCATTTCCGCGAGCATTCCTCAATTTATTTGTTTGTCATCGTCTTATTTCTAATGGGAGTTATTTTTGGAGCAATTGTAGTCAATAGTTTGAGTTTTACACAAAAAGAAGATTTATTTTACTATCTTTCACAATTTTTTGGACAAGTTTCAAATGAACAGATTGCAGGGTCTAGTGATTTATTTAAACAAAGCTTTTTTCACAATATAAAATTTATCGGGTTAATGGGGATTTTAGGGATTTCGATTATTGGGCTCCCAGTCATTTTGATCCTGCTATTTATGAAAGGGATGGTCGTCGGATTTACGGTTGGATTTTTAGTCAATCAAATGGGTTGGGACGGGTTTCTTCTTTCATTCGTATCTGTCTTACCACAAAATTTAATGATTATTCCAATCTTTATTATTGCAGCAACGCTATCGATTTCCTTTTCATTAAAAATGATCAGCAGGCAATTTATGAAAAGGGGAGGGCAGCCAATGACTCCAGTAATTGGGCGATATATGGCAACCTTTGCCATCGCTATTTTATTTTTATGTGTCGCTGCAGGAATTGAAGCATTTATTTCGCCAGCTTTAATGAAATCAGTTCTTCAATCTTTATAAATCATGCCAGAGAATGAAGGAGCACGTGGCTCCAGTCACGCAGCAACCATTTCTTTCATAAAAACAGCTGTCTAAAAAGTAAATTCAAATAAATAATAAAAGAAAGAGGCTGGGACATAACTACATTCCCCATTATGAAAGCCGAATAACTTCCAAATTAATAAAGCAATATAAATAGAAAACCCGAACTATTACGAAATACCAAATTAGAATTTCGTAGGATAGTTCGGGTTTTTCTTTGGCTAAAATCCTTTTGTCCCTGCCTCTATTAGTTTAGATAAAATTTATCACTAATATATAAACGATCCTTTGTTAAACCTATTAAACTAACTCATAGTATGCAGTACGAAATTCAAGATGAATAAAGTTGCAATGATATAGGAAACAATGCCTACACTTTTTCCTTTACCTGTAGCGATCTTGAGCAATGGATATGCGATAAATCCGAATGCCATGCCATCAACAATGCTTGATGTGAGCGGAATTGTGGCAATCGTTAAGAATGCCGGAAACCAGTCGGTCAGATCATCGAACTTTATTTCCCGTATATCTTGAATCATTAAACCACCGATAATCATGAGGATTGGAGCAATAGCTGAACTTGGAATGAGCTTAATGAATGGAAGAACGGAAATCGAACTCAAAAATAGAAGCCCAGTCGTTATCGACGTTAGCCCTGTTTTTCCACCTGCTGAAATCCCTGCTGCACTTTCAACTGCTGATATAGTTGGACTCGTTCCAAAGAATCCTGCACCAATCACGGATGCTGCACTTGCCTGCAAAGAACGCTGGAACTTGTCAGGCTGCTTGACCATTTGCATTTGTCCATGAATTAAGCCAACGTTCTCGAACAAAATGACTAAGCTCAAAGAGAATGTCGCAATCCAGAATACAACGGAGGTTAATCCATCAAAGGACATTGCGCCAATTACCTGTCGATAACTCGAAAGTGAAAAGGATGCTTCGCTAACTGACTCAGTATCTAGGGCGCCGAATAGTGCAGCTAACAATGTGCCAACAATAAGCCCAATTAGCAGATTGCCACGAACTTGGCGGACGAAAAGAAACAAGGTGATAGCAAGAGTAATGACGGTTAAGAGTACTTTAGGATCCGAGAAGTCCCCAAGTGCAACTAATGTTGTCTTGCCAGATACGATAATTCCACCTTTTTGCATTCCGATGAAGGTTAACAGGAACCCGATCCCTACCGTAATCGCATGTTTCAATGTACTCGGGATTGCTCTAGCAATAATGCTAGAGAGCGAGGTAAAGGAAACGATTGTTACGATTAAACCGGATATGAAAACGGCCGCTAATGCTTCTTGCCATGGCAACCCCATTCCTTGAACAATCGTATACGAAAAGAGCGCATTGACTCCCATGCCAGGCACGAGAATAATCGGACTGTTTGCCCAGAAACCGACAAGAAGGCAAGCGACGAACGACGTAAATACTGTCGCTGCTACCCCAGCTTCAAATGGGATTCCTGCGTCCTTAAGAATCGACGCATTCACGACAATAATATAAACAACTGTAAAAAAAGAAACGATTCCTGCTAGGATTTCTTTCGATAAATTCGTCTCATGTTCATGCAAATGAAACCACTTTTCAATCATATTGTGAACCTACTTCGTAAAACCCCTCACCCACCCGAATTGTGGATTTTGTTCACAACTCGGTGTATATTTTAACAGAAAACTATGGCTATGACTAATTTCTCGCACAAAGTGATAAAAACAGCATAATATAATAATTATCATATTATAATTATTATCAAATCTTGTTTGTAATAATTTTAGTTTGATTCTATGCCTTTATCTGTTATAATGAGAATGTTAATGGCGAGGGAGGAACTTCGGAATGGAAAGCAGAATTGATAGAATAAAGAAGCAGTTGCATTCATCTAGCTATAAGCTGACACCTCAGCGTGAAGCGACCGTTCGTGTTTTATTAGAGCATGAAGAGGATCACTTAAGCGCTGAAGATGTCTACCTCCTAGTTAAAGAAAAATCGCCTGAGATAGGCTTGGCAACTGTATATAGAACGCTTGAATTGCTTACAGAACTAAAAATTGTTGATAAAATTAATTTTGGTGATGGCGTTTCTCGTTACGATCTTCGTCAAGAAGGGGCAGCGCATTTTCACCATCATTTAGTCTGTATTGAATGTGGTGCTGTTGATGAAATTCAAGAGGATCTACTAGAAGATGTAGAAGAAATTGTGGAACGAAGATGGAATTTTCAAATTAAAGATCATCGCTTAACCTTTCATGGAATATGTCATCGTTGTCATAATAAACCTGAAGAAAATGATGAAAACGCAAATGAAAATAATGAAGAGAGTACCCAAGAGTAAAGACATTAGCCTTTTCTATTTATTAAAAATAGAGAAGGTTTTTTATTATTATGTATGGAGGAAAGAAAAATGAGTAATGAATATTTTGTCGGATGGGGCACACTCGCGCTTATAAATGCTGGGTTAGCACAAGGAAAAATAGAACAGGTTTAAATTGGTTTCTCCTTTCTCTCATACATGGACCACTCACAACAGTCATTTTATTATTTTCTGAAAAAAGATAAGTAGGATGATTGTTCACCTCAGGTAGGTATAATTCTTGTCCCAATTGGCATATGTTGTATTATTAAGATTCGTGCGGGGGATAGGAAAAGATGAAATCATGGCTGAAAATTGCATTTCAAACACTTAAAGTATTTATACTCTTCACAGGATGCACAATCCTTTTTTATTATGGTATCATGTGGTTAAATGAAGAATATCAGGACTACCACTATAATGAAGAACCAAAAGGAGCAGCTGTTAAAGTAGATGCGAGTGGAAAAGGTGAGGAATCTTCAGAGTGGCTAGAGAGGTTAATTCTTTTCTATTTAAATGGGGAGTAATGCGATTATGGAGGACAACCTTAAAGATTTTATCCATTATTTAATGGTTGAAAAAGGACTAGCAAAAAATACAATTATTTCTTATGAGAGAGATTTAAAGAGCTATTTAAAATATATTAAAAATGTAGAAAATATAAATGATTGGAACGAAGTACAGCGTCCACAAATTGTGCAATTTCTCAAATTTTTAAAGGAGCAAGGAAAATCAGCAAAAACAATGGCAAGACATATTGCTTCCATTCGGGCCTTTCATCAATTTCTTCTACGTGAAAGAGCCGTCGATCACGATCCCTCTGTACATATTGAAACACCTCAGCTTGAAAGAACACTTCCAAAAGTATTAAATATGCAAGAAGTTGAAACATTGCTAGATTCCCCAAAGGCTCATGATCACTATGGAATCCGTGATAAAGCGATGCTCGAGCTTTTATATGCAACAGGGATTAGGGTTAGCGAATTAATTGGACTAAACTTAGGTGATGTTCATTTAACAATGGGATTTGTCAAATGTATTGGCAAAGGAAATAAAGAACGGATTATTCCAATTGGAAGAACGGCAGTAGAGGCAATGGAAAGATATTTACAAGATAGTAGAGTCAAGTTTGTTAGCAAGAAATATAAGGATGAGGCATTATTCCTAAATCATCATGGTAAAAGATTATCAAGACAAGGATTTTGGAAAATTTTGAAGCGCTTAACGAAAGAAGCAGGGATTGAAAAGGAATTAACGCCACATACACTTAGACATTCCTTTGCAACCCATCTGCTTGAAAATGGCGCAGACTTACGGGCGGTTCAAGAAATGCTCGGACACGCAGATATTTCGACAACACAAATTTATACCCATGTATCAAAAGCTAGATTAAAAGATGTCTATAAACAGCATCATCCACGTGCATGATAATAAAAATGGGACTTCCAGTAATCAAGTTACATTTTTTAATAATGCGATAATAAATTATCTAGCTTTTTCTTTCATTTTATGAAAACGTTATGTAAAATAAAGATGTCAGACTTCTGACGTATTGAGGAAATTTGCATGTTTAGGGCAATAAAATGGGTAAACTATTGTGTAACCGTATTCATATTTATCTAGTTTCAGCTTTTAATATTAGGAGGAATATATATGTCTTCATACAAATATAAAAGAATTTTTGTTGTTGTAATGGATTCCGTTGGGATTGGTGAAGCTCCAGACGCTGAGCGCTTCGGTGATAAAGGTGCAGATACGTTTGGGCATATTGCCGAAAAAATGAACGGATTATCGATGCCAAATATGGGGGAATTGGGGTTAAGTAATATTCGTGAAATTAAAGGGATTGAAAAAGCAGAAGCTCCCTTAGCCTTCTATACAAAAATGAAGGAAGCATCCAATGGAAAGGACACGATGACGGGTCATTGGGAGATAATGGGATTAAATATTCAAACGCCGTTTCAAGTATTTCCAGAAGGCTTTCCGGAAGAGTTAATTTCAGAGTTAGAAAGAAAAACTGGTAGAAAAGTAATTGGCAATAAACCAGCAAGTGGAACGGAAATTCTTGTTGAACTTGGGGAAGAGCATATGAAAACAGGTGCACTAATCGTTTATACTTCAGCTGATTCAGTGCTCCAAATTGCTGCACATGAAGAAATTATCCCCCTTGAAGAGCAATATCAAATTTGTCAGATTGCAAGAGAGCTGACATTAGATGAAAGATACATGGTTGGGCGGGTCATTGCAAGACCGTTTATTGGTGAACCAGGGAGCTTTACAAGAACGTCCAACCGCCATGATTATGCATTGAAGCCATTTGAGCGAACAGTTATGTCTGAATTAAAGGATTCAGGGCATGATGTCATTGCCATTGGGAAAATATCTGATATTTTTGATGGTGAAGGTGTAACACAATCGCTTCGTACTGTTTCAAATATGGATGGAATGGATAAATTAGTGCAAACCTTTGAGATGAACTTTACAGGCATAAGCTTTTTAAATTTAGTCGATTTTGACGCATTATATGGACATCGACGTGATCCAATAGGATATGGCAAAGCATTGGAAGAATATGATGCACGATTACCAGAAGTATTTGCAAAAATGCAAGAAGATGATCTGTTAATCATCACTGCGGATCATGGAAATGACCCGGTACATCAAGGAACCGACCACACGAGGGAATATGTCCCGCTTTTAGTCTATGCGAAAAATCCAGGTGAAGGAAAAGAACTTCCAATTAGAGAAACCTTTGCTGACATTGGTGCAACGATTGCTGATAATTTTAAAGTGAAGCTGCCTAAATTCGGTAAGAGCTTCTTAGCTGAGTTGAAATAAGAAGGGAATTTCCTAGAAGGTTACAGATAAAATGAAAGTGGCAGGTGCCTCTATGATGAGAATCGTTGATATTATTGAAAAAAAACGTGATGGTGAAGAATTAACAACTGAAGAAATTCAATTTTTTATTAAAGGATATACAGATGGAACGATTCCAGATTATCAAATAAGTGCATTGTTAATGTCAATTTATTTTCAAGGAATGACAGAAAAGGAACGGGCAGATTTAACAATGGCAATGGTTGATTCTGGGGATAAAATTGATCTTTCTAAAATTGATGGAATAAAAGTTGATAAGCATTCGACTGGTGGCGTTGGAGATACGACAACACTTGTACTAGGTCCACTAGTTGCAGCTGTAGGTGTTCCTGTAGCAAAAATGTCTGGGAGGGGTCTCGGACATACCGGTGGAACAATTGATAAGCTAGAAGCGATTGCTGGCTTCCATGTCGAATTGAAAAATGATGAATTTATCGATTTAGTTAATAAAAATAAAATAGCGGTTATTGGTCAAAGCGGTAATTTAACACCTGCCGACAAAAAATTATATGCACTTCGTGATGTAACAGCAACGGTAAATAGCATCCCGCTCATTGCGAGTTCGATCATGAGTAAAAAAATTGCCGCGGGTGCAGATGCCATTGTTCTTGATGTGAAAACAGGTGCGGGTGCATTTATGAAAACCCTTGATGATTCAAGAGAATTGGCCCAAGCAATGGTGAGAATCGGGAATAATGTTGGCAGAAATACAATGGCGGTTATATCTGATATGAGTCAGCCTCTCGGTTATGCGATTGGAAATGCGCTCGAAGTAAAGGAAGCGATTGATACGCTAAAGGGTGAGGGCCCAGAGGATTTGACAGAATTATGCTTAACATTAGGAAGTCATATGGTTTATTTAGCGAAGAAGGCAGATACATTAATAGCGGCGCGTGAAATGCTATTAGCCGTCATGAAGAATGGCCAAGCACTAGAAACGTTTAAAACCTTCTTAAGTTCACAAGGTGGTGATGCATCGATAGTAGATAATCCAAATAACCTACCACAAGCAAAATATATATTCGAACTTGAAGCAAAGGAAGCTGGCTATGTAGCGGAGATCGTTGCTGATGAAATTGGCACTGCCGCCATGCTGCTTGGTGCAGGAAGGGCAACGAAAGAATCTGTTATTGATCTAGCGGTTGGTCTCGTTCTTCGTAAGAAAATTGGGGATCGAGTTGAAAAAGGAGAATCTCTAATCACGATTTATAGTAATTTTGAGAAAATCGATGAAGTGAAGGACAAGCTATATGAGAATATTATAATATCAAGTGAAAAAGTGACAGCACCTAAGCTCATTCATGAAGAAATAACTGAATAAATTAGCAGTAAATCAAAACGTCGGCAATGTAAACTTGCTGGCGTTTTTTTAGTGGGGATTTTACCTATCTAGTCATTTAACCGACTATGAAAAAAATTTGTTTCTGTTGGAATTAATTGTATAAATATATTGTAAATGGAAAAGATGGAGGCTATATAGATTGGAGGTTATAGGATGAAAAGGGTAGTCTCGTTAATTGTGATGTCATTATTGCTCACTACAGCTTATTCTTCTGCCGTTTTTGCAAAAGAAGAAAAGGTTGATTTAGTAGACAACGTTAAATCTGCTATTTTAATCGAGCGAGATACAGGAACGATTTTATTTGAGAAAAATAGTAACGAGCAGCTTCCTCCTGCAAGTATGACTAAGGTAATGACGATGCTTTTAATTATGGAAGCACTTGATCAAGGGAAACTTTCAATGAAAGAGAAAATTCGCACGAGTGAATATGCCGCTTCAATGGGAGGATCACAAATATTTCTTGAACCAGGGGAAGAAATGACAACAGAGCAAATGTTGAAGGGGATTGCTGTAGCTTCAGGAAATGACGCTTCCGTTGCTATGGCTGAAAGGATTGCGGGATCTGAAGAGGAATTTGTGAAGCTAATGAATAAAAAAGCGAAAGAGCTTGGCTTAAAAAATACAGAATTCAAATCTGCAACCGGCTTACCAGGAAAAAATGATTTTAGCTCAGCCCATGATATGGCGATTATGGCAAAGGAATTGCTCAAGTATGAAGAAATAACGAAATTTACTAGCGTCTATGAATCATATCTTCGCGAAAACACGGACAAAAAATTTTGGCTAGTTAATACAAACCGACTTGTTCGCTTTTATCCAGGTGTTGATGGGTTAAAGACAGGGTTTACGAATGAAGCAAAATATTGTTTAACAGCAACAGCCGAGAAGGACGGAATGCGTGTAATTGCCGTTGTGTTTGGCGCACCTACTTCAAAAGAGCGAAACGCACAAGTGACGAAAATGCTAGACTATGCTTTTAGTCAATACAAAACACATCAAATGTTTGAAAGAAATAGGGTGCTTGGAAAAGTAGCTGTAAGTAAAGGTGATAAGAAAAGAGTTGAAGCCGTTACAAGTGAACCCATTTCCTTATTAACAAAAAAAGGTGAAGGCATTGAAAATATTAAACAAACCGTGATATTGAATAAAAACATCAAAGCCCCGATTAATAAAGGCGATAAAATTGGCGTACTGAAGTTTGAGCAAGAAGGAAAGACACTAGTAGAAAGCCCACTTGTAGCCAAAGAGGCGAGCAATAAAGCAAGCTGGTGGATCCTATACAAACGCTCAATGGGGATGTTTACAAAGGCTGGCAGCTAGAACTTAGAGCAGCAAGTTCTGCCCATAAGCACTTTTTTTAGCGAATAGACACTAGTTTTGTCTGTAGGAAGGAAATGAGGATTTCGATAGCGAATTGGATTGACTATAAGAGCTGAGTTTTGTAAAAAGAGGAGGCTAATATAGTGAGTCTAGTTATTGATTTAGAAGTAAAAAGCGATGTTCTATGTATTCGATTAACTGGCGAACTTGATCATCATTCTGCTGATATTCTCAGAGAGCAAGCAACAAAGGCAATTGAAGAGTATGATATTCATCATATTATCTTGAATTTGCAACATTTGAGTTTCATGGATAGCTCTGGATTAGGTGTTATCCTTGGAAGGTATAA
>JAEWDX010000167.1 GCA_023389895.1 Bacillota bacterium | reverse complement strand
CTCATTACCTGCGACAAAAGAATGCGTTTATTATTTCGATAGTCGGTATTGCTGTCCAACTAGTAGGGGTTGCCATATTTTCGACGACAAATCCAGAGGTAAATATGATAGCAGGAACAAATGCTATTTCCGCTTTAGAAGGATACTCTGGAACAGTTACCCTTCGTTGGATTCTTGAAGTGATAGGGGTCGGTGTATTAGGATATTTATCAATTTCGAAAAATAGGAGAGTGCCTTTAGCTTTCGGATATGTTGCATTAGTCGCACTATTATTTGCAGAAGACATGAGTAGATTTGTATTTTTTGTGTTAGGTGCATAATGAAGTAATCGCTATAGTAAAAGAACAAGGGTGTCCAAAAACAACTTTTGGACACCCTTGTTACGTATAAAATATTTTAGTTACTCTTTATTAAACAGTTTTTGTTTTTTCAGTTGTAGGTTTAGCAATTTCCTTCACTGTGTCAACTTCTTCATCCATTAATCCTTTAGTTGATGACTTGAATTCTCTTAAAGTTTGCCCAACTGCACGACCTAATTCTGGCAGTTTTTTTGGCCCGAAAATAATAAGTGCTAGGACAAGAATGATAATTAATCCTGGGATTCCAATATTACTTAGCATTGTAAGCTCTCCTTTTTTGTAATAAAGTATTTAAAGTAATTCTCCATTTTAAAAAATAGACTGCTACACTTAAAATAATATACCCTTAAAAAAGCTTTGGATATGCTATTAGTCACATATTAATCCATTGAATAAGTTTTTTCAATATAATTTATCCTCTTTTATCTCTACATACTTTTCTCCAAGCATTCCCTAAGTTTGATACTCACTCATGGAAAGTTTTTTTTGCAAAAATGAGTGTACCTCGTTTTATTTAATATCATACATTTCTTCAATTTCTCATGAGAATAATCGAACTTTTTTTAAAAGAAGATTTGCCAATGATCAAATGATGCGCAAGGTATTCCATTATTCATATATAACTATAACAAGAATTCTAATTCTATCAAGTTATGCACTTTTGCATACATTATTCAATCCTTGATATCTACAAAATGGTTAGATAAAGAAAGCAGGCTATAAATAGATAATAAACATCTACAAATCGTGCTAGATAGATGCTGTCAGGCTATCGTTTTTGAAATAACAATTTGAATTTGGCACAGGTTTTGCATATATACGATGATAAGGTGAATCGCAACAAATACTAAATAATGAGGTGTAAATATGGCTCTTTCAATAGTTGAGAAGAAAAATAGTTCTAAGGCAAAGGAAAGTAATCAAGCAAATCCACAAGCAGAATTTGAAGCAGTTTTAAAAGACGCAGTTAAGGCACTTAACTATCCAAATGAGGTTTTTGAACTTTTAAGGGAACCAATGCGATTTCTTGAAGTAAGAATTCCAGTCCGGATGGATGATAATTCAACAAAAATTTTTACAGGATATCGTGCACAGCATAATGATGCAACTGGTCCAACAAAAGGTGGGATCCGCTTCCATCCAGATGTAACAGCAGACGAAGTAAAAGCTTTAGCGGGCTGGATGAGTTTGAAATGTGGCATTACAAATCTTCCATATGGAGGAGCAAAAGGTGGAATTATTTGCAACCCCCGTAATATGAGCTTACGAGAGCTAGAGGCATTAAGCAGAGGGTATGTAAGAGCGGTTAGCCAAATTGTTGGACCAACAAAGGATATCCCAGCGCCAGATGTGTATACAAATGCACAGATTATGTCATGGATGCTTGATGAATATGATCATATGCGAGAATTTGACTCACCGGGCTTTATTACGGGTAAACCTATTGCATTAGGAGGTTCTTTAGGTCGAGAGTCAGCTACCTCAAAGGGAGTATTATACACGCTTCAATTAATAAGCGATATCAAAAAAATCTCCATTCAAGATATGAGAGTCATCATTCAAGGATTCGGAAATGTCGGAAGTCATCTTGCTAAATTTTTATACGATTTAGGTGCAAAGGTTGTGGGAATTTCTGATGTACTTGGCGGAATATATGATGATAATGGTTTGGACATTCCATACTTACTTGAAAGAAGAGATTCATTTGGAATCGTTTCAAATTTATTTGACAACACATTGACGAATAAGGAAATCCTTGAAAAAGATTGTGATGTACTTGTTCCTGCGGCAATTGGCGGGCAAATTACGAAGGAAAATGCAGCAAAAATCAAATGTAAAATTGTTGTCGAAGCAGCAAATGGACCGACAACAAAGGAAGCATTATCCATTTTAGAGGAAAGAGATATTTTAGTCGTTCCAGATATTTTAGCAAACTCTGGTGGAGTTATCGTTTCTTATTTCGAATGGTGCCAAAACAATCAAGGCTTCTATTGGACAGAAGAAGAAGTGGATCAAAGATTAAAAGAGAAAATGACAACGAGCTTTATGAATGTGTTGCAAACATCGGAGAGATTTGGCGTAAGTATGAAGGTTGCAGCTTATATAGAAGGTATTCGTCGAATAACAGAGGCTTCAAGACTACGAGGCTGGATCACAGGATGAGGGGAGACTGAAATATGATAGATATTTTATTAGAAGAAAAAGAAAATCAAACGGTGCTCCATTATTGTGTCGCTACTGACACACATCGCTACGACTTTTCCGTTATTTATTCAAATCAATTTTTTGGGAAAGCAATGGTTATTTCCTTGCAAACTGAAAAAATGGTTCTCATGTGTCAAGACGATATTGAAAATGATTCATTTTGGGCAAATAAATTAGGGATAAACGGAATGGATATAAACTCCTGCAAATCGTTTTTTCAAATGCTCTTAAATCAAAAACATTTTGCTAATCAATATTAGAAAAAGGCAGGTAATCATGGTGAATCATGAATATATAATAAGTTCTTGTTATGGAACCGTTGAAGAGATTTCAATTGATATCGAATCGAGGATTTACGAATGGGAGCAGCTTTTTCAAATAAAAACGGTTAATGGAAATATGGAGACGATCCGTGTTGGAATTAGTGGTAAAGTACAATCTTTAGAAGTTCAGAAAGGCGATCGGGTCATACCAGGTATGGTTCTTGCCTATATTAAAGAGGATTTAATCGCAAGTGGAAGTGATTAATGA
The DNA here is from genome assembly GCA_023389895.1 of Bacillota bacterium. Classification (GTDB taxonomy): domain Bacteria; phylum Bacillota; class Bacilli; order Bacillales; family Cytobacillaceae; genus Cytobacillus. The sequence goes on along the minus strand of JAEWDX010000167.1, from coordinate 7,486 downwards.
ATCATAGAATGTTAAGACTTGGGAGATGAGCACTCGTCTCCTTTTTTAAATGGCTAAAAAGTCTAATTATTCAAATATAAACAATTATCAAACTTTTGATTTTATTAAGAATACTAATTGGTGATATAATAGGAAAAAAGAGGTGGGAGGAGGGTTTTTGTGTTTGCTCTAGAAAAGGAGAATATTCGTTCGATTATAACGATTCCTATCGATAGCTTTGAAGGGGATTTACAGTTAACGCAAGCAGATTTTCATGAACCTTTCCTTTTTCTTGAAAAAAATCATGAAATCATTGCTTATATCAGAATGAAAGACATCAACTCAATTAGTAATGTTGAATCTCTAGTAAAAAATTCTGTTTCCATTGAAAATGTTTCGAAATTAAATCAAACGATTTCCATTCCAATTCTCTTTCAAATTATCGGAGAACCAATTGCCATTGTCATGAATGATAAAGGTAAACCAACTGGTTACATAAGAAGAGAGGATATACTCGCACAGCTATTCAAGCAAGAGAATCGAAGTGGTGTTGATCTGTTGAAAATTTTTCTAACTTCTATTCCAATGGGGATATTTGTCGTTGATCGTGCGAAACAGATCATTAATTTTAATGAAGCCGGCTTGAAAATGATCAAAATGAATTCAGATTATGTCATGAGCAGATCGGCTGAGATGATTTTTGATGCTGGGCATATTCATAATGTTTTTCGCACAGGTGAGACGATTCTAAATCAGCTTCGAATTACGGATAAAATGGGTGTTCTTGTTGATTATAGCCCGATTATTGATTTTAACAATGAAGTAGAAGGAATTATCATTATCGTTCAAGATTTGCCGATGGTTGAGGAAATGGCAATGGAAATTGAACATATAAAAAATTTAAATCAAGATTTAAATGCCATTTTATCAACAATTTATGATGAAATTCTTGTCGTGAATCAGTTTGGAGAGTTAATCCGCTATAGCGAGAGCTTCATATCCGAGTTTTGGGATATTGATTTAAAGGATTTAATCGGAAAGAATTTACTAGAATTAGAGGATAAAGGCTTGTTCACTCCGTCGGTTACTCGTTTAGTGATGGAGAAAATGAAGAAAGTTTCTGTTGTCCAGGAAACGAAAAGCGGAAAGAAAATTTTGGCGGTAGGAAACCCTGTTTTTAATGAGCAGAAGGAAATCGAAAGAATCATTATCGCTTCACGAGATATAACAGAAACAACGAAGCTTAAAACAGAATTGCGTGAAGTGAAAAAAATCTCCGATCAATACAAGCAAGAGCTAGAAACATTCAAAAATAAAGATCAGTTTTTTAAGAAAATCATCTATTGCAGTTCGAAAATGGAGCAAGTAATGGAGCAAGTAAATAGAATTTCACATTTTTCGTCTACTGTACTAATTTATGGCGAATCCGGGGTTGGGAAGGAAGTAATTGCCCAAGCCATTCACCAGCTGGGGAATCGTTCTAATGAGCCATTTCTGAAGCTGAATTGTGGTGCGATTCCAGAAAATTTATTGGAGAGTGAGCTATTTGGCTATAGTAAAGGCTCGTTTACGGGCGCGGACAAAAATGGAAAAGAGGGCTACTTCCAAAAAGCAGATAAAGGAATTTTATTTTTAGATGAAATTGGAGAAATGCCATTAAGCTTACAGGTGAAATTATTAAGAGTGCTGCAAGAGCAGGAAGTCGTTCCAATTGGAAGCACGACACCGATCCCAATCAATGTTCAAATTGTCGCAGCAACGAATAAGCAGCTAGAAAAATTAGTTGAGCAAGGAGCATTTCGCGAGGATTTATTTTATCGGTTAAATGTAATTCCGATTCATGTTCCTTCTTTACGAGAACGTCCGGAAGATATCCCACTGCTTGCTTTTCATTTTTTACAGCAAATTAATAAAAAATATAATAAAAGCTATCATCTTTCACAAGATGCTCTTAATTTGCTTGAGGTGCATTCATGGCCAGGTAATATAAGAGAGCTTCAAAATATGGTTGAAAGATTAGCGGTATCTTCAGATCATCAAACAATTGACGCTCATTTTGTTAATCAATTTCTTATGATTGGAAGCGATTTTCGCAAAGAAAAACCGCTAATCTCAAAAGTGTTACCTCTTCAGGAAACATTGGATTATGTTGAAGATCAGTTAATATTACTTGCGATGAAACAATATAAGACGACGACAAAAGCTGCCAAAGCTCTTGGGGTTAGTCAGTCATCTGTTAGTCGAAAGCATCAAAAAATTTTAAACGAAAAGCAGGCTGAGAAAGCTGGAATAATCATACGAACATGAAAAATGATACAGACATGGGCTGTATCATTTCTTTGAATGAGGCCGATTCTCGTATGAAAGTGAAAACCTTAGAGTGTAGAAAGAGATCATTCGTGGCTATGCAGTTTAACATAACCCTATGCAAATTTGCATAGGGTTATTTCTAATGTATTAATGAATAGCGGGAATTGGCGCAATTTTCAAATTGGCACACAACTTGCATTAATTAACGGTAACCAATCAATAAAGGAGGAAACGAGAAGATGCTCGATTTGAAAATGTTTATTAATGGCGAATGGAGAGGTTCCCAAAATAAAGCGAAGCGAAATATCATTAATCCGGCGACTGGAGAGATCTTTGCCGAAGCAGCTGAAGGAAGCGTTGAAGATACAAAAGAAGCGATTCAAGTTGCGAAGGAAACTTTTGAAAGCGGTATCTGGTCGGATTTGGCACCAGTAGAGCGGGCAGCCTATTTATTTAAAATTGCCGATAAAATTGATGAGTATGCTGAAGAATTAGCGGAGCTTGAAACAATGGATAATGGAAAGCCACTAAGAGAAGCTGGATTTGATATGAGTGATGCTGCTGCCTGCTTCCGCTATTATGCAGGTCTAATTACGAAGCCGGACGGACAAACATATACAGTAGCTGATCCTGTTCAAGCAATGGTTGTGCGTGAGCCCGTCGGTGTTTGTGGATTGATTGTACCGTGGAACTATCCGCTCCTAATGAGTGTTTGGAAGATCGCCCCTGCACTAGCTGCAGGAAATACAATTGTTTATAAACCATCACAGGTCACTCCGCTTACGCCTACGAAACTATTTGAAATTTTTGAGGAAGTTGAATTGCCGAAGGGTGTAGCGAATATGGTGATGGGGCCTGGCACGAAAGTCGGAAATGAAATCGCGGAAAGCCCTGATGTTGATATGGTTTCCTTTACCGGTGGTACAAAAACAGGCAAGCATATTATGAAAGCTGCCGCAGGAAACATGAAGAAGCTATCTTTGGAGCTTGGTGGAAAATCCCCGAATATTATTTTTGCTGATGCAGACTTTGAAATCGCGGTAGATTACGCATTATTCGGTATTTTTGCGGGAGCAGGGCAAGTTTGTTCATCTGGATCTCGTATTCTAGTAGAAGAAAGCATTTATGAGAGATTCGTTAATCGCTATGTGGAGCGTGCAAAGCAAATTAAAGTTGGGCCAGGAAATGATCCGGACACTGAAATGGGTCCGCTCGTCAGTGAAGAACATTTGAATAAAGTAGTAAGTTATATCGAGATCGGTAAAGAAGAAGGGGCTCGTGTCGTTTGCGGGGGAAATCGCATCATGAAAGATAGTCTCGATAAGGGCTATTTCGTAGAACCAACTGTATTTGTTGATGTAAATCCAAGTATGAGAATTGTGAGAGAAGAAATATTTGGCCCAGTTGTTGTGATTCAGAAGTTTAAAGACGAGCAGGAGGCGATTGCTCTTGCAAATGATACAGATTACGGACTTGCAGGAGCAGTCTTTTCATCTGATGGAGCGAAGGCCCTTCGCGTTATTAAAAAGGTTCGTTCAGGAATTACATGGATTAATATGTACCACAATACTTATAACGAAGCGCCGTGGGGTGGTTATAAACAAAGTGGAGTCGGGCGTGCTCTAGGAACATATGGACTTGATACTTACCAAGAAATCAAACAAATCAATATTAACTTGCAAGTTGAACCTGTTGCCTGGTTTTCAAATTAAGAGACATCATTCAATCATAAAAAGAGGAGAGATACTATGGGTACACATACTGAGAATAAAATGGAAGAAGCAAAGACTGATCATGTTAATCACTATATTAAACAGGTTTTAAGCTTAATTGAGAAAGAAAATGTAACGGAAGAGGAAGCAAATTGGATTACGAAGGAAACAGTTGATAATTTCCGTGAACATGTAAATCCAGGATTTTTGGAATATCGAAAAACCGTCACAGAGGGCGGACAATTTGCTGCTGTTGAATGGTCAGATAGCGGTTCTTGCTTTAAGGATGTAAGTGGCAAGGAATATATTGATTGTTTAGGTGGTTTTGGCATTTACAATGTTGGACACCGCAACGAAAAGGTTGTGAAGGCCGTTACTGATCAATTGAAGCGTCAAGCACTTCATAGTCAAGATTTACTCGATCCGCTTCGTGCCATGCTAGCAAAAATTCTTGCGGAAATTACACCTGGAGATTTAAAATATTCCTTTTTCACAAATAGTGGGACTGAAAGTGTTGAAGCGGCGTTGAAGCTAGCGAAAATGTATAGCGATCGGACAACGTTTATTTCCACAACCCGCGCATTTCACGGGAAAAGTCTTGGTTCACTTTCAGGAACAGCAAAAGGCATGTTCCGAAAGCCTTTCCTTCCACTTATTCCAGGATTCCGTCATGTTCCATTTGGCGATATCGAGATGATGAGAAAGACGTTCGAAACCTGTGCCTTAGTTGGCGAAGATGTGGGAGGCGTCATTTTAGAGCCGATTCAAGGAGAGGGTGGAATTATTTTACCTCCTGAAGGATATCTTCAACAGGTTAGAGAGCTTTGTGATCAATATGATGCGGTGCTTATTTTTGATGAGGTACAAACAGGTATGGGACGGACAGGGAAAATGTTTGCCTCAGAATTATATGGAGTTGTTCCAGACATTATTTGTCTTGCTAAAGCATTCGGAGGAGGAGTTATGCCAGCCGGTGCGATTGTTGCAAAGGAAAAAGTATTCAAAAGCTGGTTTGATAATCCATTTATGCATACGACAACTTTTGGCGGCAATCCTCTTGCCTGTGCTGCTGCGATTGCAACAATTGATGTTTTATTAGAAGATAATTTACCAGCTCGTGCAGCTGAAGTGGGCGAGTATTTCTTTAATGGTTTAAAGGATGCAGCAAAGGGTCATGAAGACTTCGTAATGGAGATTCGTGGACAAGGGCTAATGATTGGCATTGAGTTTCATCGAGATGAGGTAGGATACGAGGTTTCAAAAGGAATGTTTGATCACGGAATCCTTGTTGCCGGAACATTAATCAATTCGAAAACGATTCGGATTGAACCAGCATTAACGATTAGCTATGAAGAAGTTGATCAAGTCATTCATACATTTAAAGAGGTGCTAGCAGGTTTAAAGTAGGAAAGCAACCGTTAACAAAGCCATCTTTTTAGAAAGGGAGGGAGACCTCCTTTTTTAAAAGAGTATTTTGATGAATATTTCTTTGATTAATAAGCGTATTATGTAAAGGATGGTGAAATAAGATGAAAAAATATGCAAACATCAAAACGGCAATACCTGGGCCAAAGTCGAAAGCTATTTTAGAAAAAAGAAGAAAATATGTTCCACAAGGAATTAGCAATGGATGTACGGCATTTGTAAAAAAAGCATCAGGTGCTTTAGTTGAGGATCTAGATGGCAATACATTTATCGATTTTGCTGGTGCGATTGGCACGGTAAATGTTGGTCATGCACATCCTAAAGTAGTCGAGGCGCTAAAGGAACAAACAGGAAATTTTATTCACACAGGCTTCAATGTTATGATGTATGAATCATATATTGAGCTCGCTGAAAGGCTTACAAAGCTTACACCTGGTGACTTTTCAAAGCAAGCGGCCTTTTTTAATAGCGGTGCGGAAGCAGTTGAAAATGCTGTGAAAATGGCCCGGAAATATACGAAAAGACAAGGCGTTGTTTCGTTTACAAGGGGATTTCATGGGCGGACATTGATGACAATGACCATGACGAGTAAAGTAAAGCCATATAAATACGGCTTCGGTCCTTTTGCTCCAGAAGTATATAAAGCACCGTATCCGTATATGTATCGCCGACCTGAGGAAATGACAGAGGAGCAATATAGTCAATTTATGATTCAACAGTTTGAACAATTTCTCATAACTGAAGTTGCCCCAGAAACCATTGCGGCGGTCGTTATGGAGCCTGTACAAGGCGAGGGCGGGTTTATTATTCCTGATAAAGCCTTTGTTCAAAGAGTGTATGAGCTTTGCAAAGAAAATGGGATAGTGTTTGTGGCTGACGAAATTCAAACAGGATTCGGTCGTACGGGCAGCTATTTCGCAATGGAGCATTTCGGGGTTATCCCTGATTTAGTGACGATTTCAAAGTCAATGGGAGCAGGAATTCCAATAAGTGGAGTGGTTGGCCGGGAAGAAATAATGAATGCTTCAGCACCAGGTGAACTAGGTGGAACATACTCAGGAAGCCCTCTCGGCTGTACAGCAGCACTGGCTGTGCTTGAAATTATCGAAGAGGAAAATTTAAACGAGCGGGCAAAAGAGCTTGGGTTACAGGTAATGGAAAAGTTTGAGCAATTGTCTGAACGATTTGAGCAAATTGATGGAATTCGTGGTCTTGGAGCAATGTGTGCATTTGAAATGGTTCAAGATAAAACGACTAAAGCCCCAAATAAGGAGTTGACTGCGCGAATTATTCAAGAGGCGACAAATCGAGGCCTGCTATTATTAAGCGCCGGTGTGTTTAGCAATGTGATTCGCATTTTAATGCCACTAACGATTACAAATGACCAGCTTGAAGAAGGATTAATGATTTTAGAAGAAGCTGTTGAAGCTTCACTTATTCCTCAATACAATTAACTTTTTTTATCAGATAAGTAACTTTTTGATGTTAGGGAACTGTTTAGCTTTAGCACCATTATTTTCGTAAGGTGAAATTTTGAACGAGAGGTGAGAAACGGATGGAAACAACAAATGTGAAAAATCAATTATATAAAATGTATATAGACGGTCAATGGATTGGCGATGACTGTGAGGAATTTATTGATGTGTTAAATCCAGCAACAAATGAAGTTGTTGGCATGATTCCGAAGGGCGGAGCCGATGAAGCGAAACAAGCAGCTGATGCTGCCTATGCTGCGTTTAAAATATGGTCAAAGAAAACAGCGGAGGAACGCAGTCGCCTGTTAATGAAATGGTTTCAGCTGATCGATGAAAATAAAGAGGCAATCGGCAGAATTATGACGTTGGAGCAAGGGAAGCCACTAAAAGAGGCAATCGGAGAAGTCGTGTATGCAAATAGCTTTATTTCTTGGTATGCAGAAGAAGGGAAGCGCATATATGGAGAAATGATTCCTGCCAGCCATCCAAACAAGCGTATTCTCGTTCGTAAAGAGCCGGTTGGTGTGATTGCTGCGATTACGCCATGGAATTTCCCAGCAGCGATGATTACACGGAAGGTAGCAC
>JAEWDX010000152.1 GCA_023389895.1 Bacillota bacterium | reverse complement strand
TTTAGCCAAAGAAAAACCCGAACTATCCTACGAAATTCTAATTTTGTGTTTCGTAATAGTTCGGGTTTTCTATTTATATTGCTTTATTAATTTGGAAGTTATTCGGCTTTCATAATGGGGAAAGTAGGGAAAGTAGGGAAAGTAGTTATGTCCCAGCCTCTTTTTATCTACACCCTTTCCCGAACAGTGCTCATTAATTGAGAATTCGAGGTGACAATAATGGAAAAGGTACAGACAACAAACATTTCTATGAGGAAAATACTTCCTGCTATTTTAACAATAGCAATCGGAATGCTATTGGTTATGATGGATACAACAATCATGAATGTAGCATTGCCACATTTACAAAGTGCATTCCATGCGGATATAAATACCGTTCAATGAACAATAACAGCTTATACATTATCTCTCGGCAAGGGGGCCAAATGATAATAAATAATCACGGAAGCCTTCCACATCTGCATTCTTTAAATAGCCAATTGCTAGATTGATAAACTCTCGAATGCCCCCTTGTCCTAGATACAGAAGGAGAGAGATTGCTAGCAATCCGAATAAAGCCATTATTCCAAAGCGATTAGATTTTGATAATTTATCCCACTGCATTTTTGTTTCTTTTTTAAAGGATAACGGAAATTTCCAGACAGAATAAAGGGCTACAGCACCAATGAGAAAACCAATTATTAATAAAAAATTCGTCATGTCTAAACTTACTATATTTTCGAGAAAAAATGCTTTTCTAGCCATATAGGCTGGTAAAATGGTTAAACTGTTGCTTAATAAAAAAAGACAGATGATTATACTAGTAGCTGCTGTTAAAATACTAATTTTTCTTTTTTCCCAAATTCCTAAATTATTCGCTTTCATAAATACCCGAGCAAAGAAGAACCATATCCCTCAATTGAGTAAGTAAGCAGTACCGGTGTACCATCCTTTGGTAAAATGTCGGGATTTCCACGGAATTCAACTTTCCCACTATCAAATGCTTTAACTGGCTGATTAGAGTTACTTACAATCCCGACAGGACAGCTATCAAAACACATAAAGCAACCAGTCATATGTTGTTCTGCAGCGTCATAATTCCCACCAAAGCGATAAACAAGCTCTTTCCCTGAAGAGTCAACCATAACATCATTAAAAGAAAATCACAGTATATGGAAAGGGAAATAAGTATGAAAAAACAAAAAAATCATTTGTTTTCAGCACTTTTATTATCTATTGCATTATTATTTATTCTTTCAGCATGTTCAGAAGGAAAGGGTTCTTCTAGTGAGACAAATTCTGAATGGGGACTTGCAGAAAAAATTACGAAATTCGACAAAACTAGCATCCTTTCTATTATATAAAAATGTTATCCTTATTATAAATATATTTAATCGTTAAAATAGATGATTAATAATCTGTTTTAACGATAAGAGGTGTAAGAAAAAATGGATTTACATCAATTGTTTGTTTTTACAAAGGTTGTTGAACATAAAAGCTTCTCTAAAGCAGCTGAAAATATATTTTTAAGCCAATCAACCGTCAGCTCACATATTCAAGCACTGGAAAAAAGTTTAAATCTTCAGTTATTCGATCGTGACGGAAGAGAAACATTGCTTACCCCACATGGCGAACGTTTATATGTATGGGCACAAGAAATTTTACTATTAAGAGATAAAGCCATTCTTGATCTTAAGGAAGGGATGCTTGACTATAGTGGAAGAATAAGATTAGCAGCGAGCTCTGTTCCAAGCTCTTTTATTATTCCTAAACTTATTAAGCCATTTAATCATAAATATCCTAAAATTACATTCCATATTTCTGAATCCTCATCAAAGAATGTTGCAGATTCTATCTTGAAAAAGACTGTTGAGGTTGGAGTGTTAGGGGAGAAATACGAAAATGACAAACTATGTTATCTTCCTTTTCAAAAAGAAAAGCTTGTTTTGATTACTTCTAATAAAATTAAATTGGAAAATTCAACTGTTAGCTTTGATGAGATTATGAAGTATCCATTTATTATGAGAAGTTCCGATTCTGGTACTCAATCCATTCTAAATAAATTCATGAGAAAACATGGTATCTTAAAAGAGCAACTGAATATTGCTGCCTATACTGACTCCGGAAATGGCTTAATTCAACTTGTACAACAAGATATTGGCATTTCCATTATTTCCGAAGTTGCAGCGAAAGAGTATGCTGCGCTTAATACTATTCAGATGTATGATATTAAAGATTTTGACGATGAAAGATATTTCTACCTTGTTTATCATAAAAATAAAACTTTATCATTAGCATCAAAGTTCTTCATTGATTATGTTAGTCAAGTCTGTAATGAAGAACAATCTCATAGTCAGACAAAGAAAATAGATCATAGTTATGTTTAACTGCTTATCCCGATATTTAAAATATAGGACTCATTAAAAATAGACCTGTCCAAGCCCATGAAATAAAGCAAGCGGAGAAAAAACAAATCGTTTTTCTCCGCTTGCTTTTGTATTTTTGAAAGTGGCTGACCGGATGCCGCTACTCTCAAGATGTTATCGGATGACCCATAATCCCTTTTTTGGCTTCCGCTTTTCTAGTTCGCTACAATATTAACG
>JAEWDX010000042.1 GCA_023389895.1 Bacillota bacterium | reverse complement strand
GAATAAGCATATCCAAATTATTCAAAAACTAGAAGCTGAAATTTTTAAATTAGGCAAAGAAATCTTAGAGAAAACCGGATACATCGATGCAACACAAACTTTAACAGCAGTGATTGAGTGTGTGCCTGAAGAGAAAAGAGAGTATCTTCATGAATTAAAGGAAAGATTAACGGCTGCCGCATTAACTTTGCAACAACGTAATAATCTGAATCAAGAGCTGCTTGAACAATCCTTGCAATTTATTAATCTATCTTTAGATTTGCTTCTTCCAGACATGGATTCCTTTAATTACAATCCAACGGTGCAGGACGAACAAAAAGAAACCCATTCAATATTTGATTCTAAAGCTTAACGGAGGTTACGAATTATGATTTCAACTTTTCACGGGTTAGAGGTTGCCAGACGTGGAATGCTAACCCAACAAGCTGCTCTATATGTAACGGGGCACAATATTTCGAATGTGAATACACCTGGCTTTTCAAGACAACGTGTTAACTTTGCTCAAACGAATCCGTTCCCAACACCTGGCATTAACCGACCACAAATCCCGGGACAACTAGGAACGGGCGTAATGTCGAAAAGTATCCAAAGAATACGAGATAGCTTCGTCGATACACAATACCGATCTGAAAGCAGCAAACTAGGCTTTTGGCAGGCTAAATCCGAAATCCTCACTCAAGCAGAAAATATTATGAACGAGCCAAGTGACACAGGTTTGGCATATATGATGGATGAGTTTTGGAATGCCCTGCAAGATTTATCCGTTCAACCACAAAACGACGGTGCAAGACGAGTTGTTCGTGAACGAGGGATTGCATTAGCTAATACGTTTAATTATACATACAATTCGTTGCAAGCTGTTCAAAAGGATTATCGGAATGAGATTGATGTCACCCAACAAAGTGCTAATTCGATATTAAGACAAATTAATCAAATAAATATGCAAATAGGTTCAATCGAACCTCATGGCTATTTGCCTAATGATTTATACGATCAGCGAGATAAATTAATTGATGAACTTTCCAGTATTATGAATGTTAGGGTTGAAAGAAGATCAAGCGGTGGTATGGCTTCTTCAGAGGCGGAAGGCTTAGTTGATATATACATAACGACTCCTCAAGGCGATGTTCTAACAGATATAAATGGAAGACCGATCAAGCTGATTGATTCTCAAACACATACGGCAGTTGGGATTCATATTCAATACGAAAGTCGATTAGATTTAGACAGTCCCGTAACAGGAATTAAGTTTTTTGAACTAAATGAAAATGGTACAGGCTTTAAAGGAGTAGGTACAAATACAGAAGCTGATAGCAATACATCAGCAGTCAGATATGAACTTGATAGTTTTACTTCATTTAATACAAATGGGCGGCTAAAGGGCTTTATTGAAGGCTATGGTTACAAAGACAATGATGGCAATCTAAAAGGTACATATAATGATATGTTAGCTGATTTAGATCAAATGGTTTATACATTTGCCACGCATTTCAACCTTGTCCATGCAGCTGGCTGGAGCTTAAATGAAATTCGTGATGGGGAAAATAAAGCAATTGATTTCTTTACATTACCGGATGCAACAGACAATAATTTCAAAGGAATTGCTGGGAAAATTAAAGTGTCTGATGAAATCATAAAGGATGTCCAGAATATTGCTGCCGCTGCGGAAGGCAATGTACTTTCGGGTACGTTTAATCGGGGGACTGTTAATAAGGATACAGTAGGGAATCCGATATTTACTGGAATTTTTGATAAGGAAAAAGCTCCAGAAGAATGGAAGGATGCAAAGGATATTGAAGTAAGCATTCAGTTTACAGAGGGAAAGTGGCAGTATAAGTTAACAGCGAAAGATAAGGATGGAAATGACATTTCTAGTGTCCCAGCAACAGGTTATACTGAATTTACAGAAAATCCTGAGACGATATTTGGGGTGAAGCTAGATTATTCGAATGTTTCTAAGCAATCTGCTGGAGATACTTGGACTGCAACTTTTTCTACTACTGGAATGTCTGCAAGTGATGAAGCATTTATCGGAAATGGCTCGAATGCTTTAAAGCTTGCTGAAGTGAAAGATGCCATTCTGAGCTATGGTGGAAACATGACAAATGTCCATTCTTTCTATCAAGGGGTTATTGGAAAACTAGGGGATAACACTTCTGAAGCAATTCGGATGGAGGATACTGCGGCCATTATGAGAGATTCTGTCGAATTTCGAAAAATGTCCATTAGTAATGTATCACTTGATGAAGAAATGACCAACATGATTAAATTCCAACAAGCTTATAATGCTTCTGCAAGAAATATTACAATGATTGATGAAATGCTTGACAAAATCATTAATGGCATGGGTATTGTCGGTAGATAGGAGTAGGTGAAAATATGCGTGTAACTCAAACAATGCTGGCAAACAGCAATATGAATTATATTAATCAAAACTATAATCGCTATTCAAAAATTATGGATCAAATCAATTCAGGGAAGAAGATTACGAAACCATCTGATGATCCTGTTGTGGCAATGAAAGGAATGCGTTACCGTACTGAGGTTATTGAAGTTAAACAATTTCAGCGCAACCTAAATGAAGGCTTTAACTGGATGGAAAACTCTGATGCAGCTTTAGAGGAAACAGGGCAGGTGCTGCAACGTATTCGGGAGCTAGCCGTACAAGCATCGAATGATAGTTATGGCGAAGAAGAAAAAAAGAATATCGCAAAAGAGATTGAAAGATTGCAAGAACATATTGTTGCTCTAGCAAATACGAAAATTGGCGACAACTATATATTTAATGGGACAGATACGACAAATCCACCGATTAACTTAAGTGAAATTGATATGGATACTAACAAATTTATCGATGATTTAAAGGCAACGCCACCTGTTAATCCCGATGATTATGTTATTGGCTATAAAGGACAGTCCTATGTATACGATTCAGATTTTGGTTCATTCATAGTGAAGCCGATCGTTAATTACAAGAATCCTGATTATGATCCAACAGATTCAGCTTCTGAAGAATTCCTCAGTAGTCCGAGCGAAAGTATTACGATTGATGCAGCTACTGGGAAAATTGAATATATGAAGTTAGAGACATTTAATGACCGTGATGGGGAAAAACGAGAGATAACAAAAGAATTAACAGATGTTAACAATCTTGTTCTTTCAAAGAACACAGCTGTCTCTACAAATACGCAGGATGTTAAGATTGAAATCATGAAAGGTGTTACGATTCCGATTAACACGAAATCATCGAATGCATTTTCAGTTGAGCTTTTCTCAGGGCTAGAATCTGTGAAGAAATTATTGAACGATCCGACGGCAAAAGGTGCTGAAATTACAAAAGCGATTGATTTAATTGGTGGATTTTTAAACGATATTGTTTCGACGAGAGCTGAGCTCGGTGCTCAAGTAAATCGGATGGAAATGGTCGAGAATCGCCTTCTTCAACAAGAAGTAATTGCGAACAAAACAATGTCTGATAACGAAGATATCGATTTCGAAAGAGTAATCGTCGATCTCAAAACACAGGAAAGCTTGCATCGTGCTTCTTTAGCAGCAGGAGCAAAAATTATTCAGCCTACGTTAATGGATTTCTTAAGATAGGTTGAAGCTTCAATTAGTAGGAAAATGAGAATTGAATTGGTTTTCGGAAAACAGCTGACTGAAACAGATGGTTGGCTGTTTTTATTGAAAATAACTTGCACACATCAGCAGGGGGTTAGCGTCCTTTGAATCCTAGGTGCAAGTTTTTAATTGGGATTTATATATAGTTTTGAAGAAATTCTATGGGGTTATTTAACAATTGCTTTTTCAAGCTTATTAGTTTTCCTTTTGACAGTTTCGACTTCAGAGAAAAGAAGATCAATATCAGAACGCATATCATTAGTGATAATTCGCATATCTTTTCGAATGTTAGTAAAGTTTTCGGTCATTAGAACTGTATGATGTTTCATTAAGGAGGTAAGCTCTTTTACATCATCTTGCAGATGAACAATAGCTTGAGTAGTCGCGTTATGAGAGTGTTCTAAATTCTCCTGTCTAGCTTGTAGTCTAACCTGTCCGTCTTCAAGATTAGAGATTCGGCCCTCCAATCTGACTTGTCCCTCTTCGAGATTAGAAATTCTACCTTCCAGTCGTACTTGTCCTTTTTCAAGTTTCTGTTGCCCTTCCTCCAATTTTTTCTGCCCATCATGCAAAGGCTTCAGCTCATCTTTCAGAACGGATCGCAGCATTGTTTCGAGTTCATTCGTCATATTTCCTCACCTCCTTCTTGCCCTTACTATAGCAAACCACCTTTCGCTTGTCACGATGATATGTTTAGAAAAATTTGTCTACTTCTAGCAACTTAGATAAAATAAAGAAAGAAGCAGCTCAATATTAATTTAACATCATCAACTACTAAAAATTTCTCATTCGATGTCGATGAGAAAAGTAAGACAATGTGTGATTGAATCAAATCACACACAAACTGCATACAGTTATTGTTCGTACATAAAACTAAATAATCTAATCATAGAAAACTAAATGTTCTATTTAAAAAGGAGGCGACTAACAAGATGCAGCTACCTCGCCTAGAATTACATAATACATTTGCCAAGCTTGGCATCGAAAAACGAAATGCAACGATTCAAATTCGGCAGCCACAAGCAGATTTGTCGTATAATCAACCGCAGCCAGAAGTGAAGATGCATAAAACAAAAGGAAAATTAACCATTGACCAGACAGAGGCATTTGCCGATGCAGGCTTAAAGCATCCATTTCGGGTGACGAGAGAACAGTTTTCAAGATCGAAACAGATAGTATTGCAAGCAATCGCTGCGAAAGCGTCTGAGGGTGATCAACTCATGAAGATTGAGCATCAAGGCTCAAGTGTGATTCCGCAAATTGCGAAAAATAAAAGTGAGCCACCACAGAAAGAATTTAATATTGGCTTCGTTCCAGAATCAACCTCAAAGGTAAAGATTTACTATCAGCCATCTGAAATCAAAATCGATGTGAACTTAGAGAATTTCAAGCTACGTGTCAAACCAAATAAGCCAATCATTAAATTCAATCAAGGTGATTTGCAAATCTATCTTAAGCAAAAGGCTAACTTGCAAATACAAGCGGTTGGTGCAGCGATTGATCAAGTATTTTAACTCTAGAAGCTGACCTGGCAATTTAATAGTATTTATGCTCTAATTGAGGATCATAGTATTCATCTAAATCGTAAACGAAAGACTGCTATAGAAACTGCAAATCAATAAAAAATAACAATAATCGTGGTGAATTTAATGAAAATCGAAACGAAATATCATGGGGAAGTTGACATTATAGCAGAAAATATTATCAAATTCCCTCAAGGAATCCCAAGCTTTTTAGACGAACAACAATTTTATATGATGCCGTTTGCGGACGATAGCCCATTCTTTATTATGCAATCGATGAAAACAGCGACACTTGCATTTGTCGTTGTGAGTCCGTTTGATTTCTTTCAGGACTATTCCATTAAGCTGTCTGACCAAATGATTGAGGCTTTAGAAATTGAAAAGCCAGAAGATGTTGTTGTTTATACTATTTTAACGATCGCTGAGCCATTTCAGAATACAACAGCCAATCTGCAAGGTCCGATCGTGATTAATGCGGCAAAAAAATTAGGAAAACAAGTTATTTTGAGTGACTCACCATATCAAACAAAGCATTTATTGCTGCAACACCAATCCTCTCAAGGTAAGGGGGAGTAAAAGATGCTCGTCTTAACTAGAAAACTAAACCAGGCACTCCAAATCGGCGACAATATCGAAATCAAAATTCTGGCTATTGAGGGCGAACAAATCAAAATCGGCATCGAAGCACCAAAAAATATTGACATCTATCGAAAAGAAATTTATCTTGCCATTCAAGAAGAAAACACAAAAGCAACGACTGCATCTTTAGACCTATTAACAAAATTCACGGCGCAAATAAAAAAATAATTTTTTTATTTAAAAAATGCTAAACAACTATAAGCCATTGCCGATATTAAAAGCGTATACTAGAAATTCACACTAGGGCGGCCGACCTACTTGAGTTTCTTTTTATAACTAAAACCACATGGATGTGGGACAAACATATTTCAAGGAGGAAACAAAACATGATTATCAATCACAATATTTCTGCATTGAACACCAATCGTCAAATGGGAATTAACAATGCTGCTGGTTCAAAAGCAATGGAAAAATTATCTTCAGGTCTTCGCATTAACCGTGCAGGGGATGACGCTGCTGGTCTAGCAATCTCTGAAAAAATGCGTGGACAAATTAAAGGCTTAAACCAAGCGTCTCGTAACTCACAAGATGGTATTTCTTTAATTCAAACAGCTGAAGGTGCATTACAAGAAACACATAATATTCTTCAACGTATGCGTGAACTTGCAGTACAATCTGCAAACGACACGAACAATGATGTCGACCGTGGAGAAATCCAAAAAGAAATCGATCAATTAAAATCTGAAATTGATCGTATCGCAAACACAACTGAATTTAACACGAAAAAATTATTAAATGGTGATGTCGGTCAAAAGGTAGATACAACATCAAACCTTGGTAAAGTTGGAGAGGTTAGAGCAACAGATGGTAGTTTAGATGGAACATATACTGCTGAGTTTTCTAACATAACTAAAACTATTGAATCTGTTAAATCTGCTGGTGGTGTTTCAAAAGCTGACATTGGAGTAGAATTAGATCCTAAGGCTGCAGAAAATGCATTAAAGGCTGGTAAATATACAGTAGAATTTTCTGGTGCTGCTGATGATGCAACTGCTGTGCTCAAAGATGAAAATGGGAAGGTATTAGCAACTGCTAAAAGTGATGGTGCTGATCCTTTTGAATTCTCAATTGATGGTACTAATACCGCTTTAACAATTGCTGACGGAAAATACAACGGTACTGGTGGAACGCTTGAATTTGAAGTTCAGCTCCAAGCTGATGTAAAGATTTCTAACGCAGATGGTACTGAACAAACTTATAAAGATGTTAAAGCTGATTCTAGTAGTGTAATCTCAGCTGGTGGCTTTGATTTTGATGTTACTACTAATTTAGCAGCAGCTGCAACAGAAGTAAATGTAACTAATAATGGTGTTAAATTTCATATTGGTGCAAACCAAGGTCAAAACACTCTACTTGCTATTAATAAAATGGATACAGCATCATTAAAAGTTGGTGATATTGATCTGAAAACTCAAACTGGTGCTGATGATGCAATAACAGTAATTAATAATGCAATCGAAAAAGTTTCAAGTGAACGTTCTAAGCTTGGTGCAAACCAAAACCGTTTAGAGCACACAATTTCTAACTTGAATAATAGTGCTGAAAACTTACAAGCAGCTGAATCTCGTATTCGTGACGTAGATATGGCTAAAGAGGTAATGGAAATGACTCGTGCTAACATCCTTGGACAAGCTTCTCAAGCAATGCTTGCACAAGCTAACCAAAAACCTCAATCAGTTTTACAATTATTAAGCTAATCCTAAGCAATTATAAAGGAGGCTCTAGCAATGCTGGGGTCTCTTTTTTATAGAAATTATGAAAGAAATGCTTTTCTTGAAACAATTTAGACTGATCATTGAGTTTGATATTGATTCTGAAGCATAGGAATTATTCTGGATATAATCTGATAGGATTACCTTGATGGCTACATATTTTCCATTTAAAAATTTCAAGGAGAAATAACGGTCTATGGTGGTACATTCATTTATTGTGAACTTATGGGAAAAAGTTTTCTATATACTACGCCATATTTCAGTTTTTGAATATGTTCGCAAAATAAAGTATTTTAAAGGTCACGGCTTTGTAGAAGTGTGGGTTATCGGCAATCTGATGGCGTCACTTGCTTGTATAATAACAGCTATAAACATTGAACTCCCAAAGTTCGCAGCAGGAATTATTTTATTTTATAGTTTTATTCGTGTCTTTGAGATTACAGTTTATCAAGTTAATGTTCTTTTGTTTGATCAATATAAAAATCCAGAAGCATATAAAGTAAACAGCTATCGTAGTTAGTCATCCTATTATTTCATAATTACGTTGAAATTATTTTCTGGTTCGCTGCTTCTTATACAGTATTATCTTATACATTTGGGGTATTTGACCAACATGGAAATGTGTTGGATATGCTATTGTTTAGCTTTATTACGATGATTTCCTTTTGTTCAAATAGCATAACAGAAATATCTAGCATCGGTCATCTAGTCATAATAAACCAAGCAATTGTAGCCCTTTTTATGACGACTATTTGTCTTGCCCGAATAATTGGCCTATTACCTAAGCAAAAACCAATGGACAAATCTGAAGAAGAAGACTCCGTGCTGAATCATTTAATAGAGGAAATAAAAAGACTGGAGATAAAAGTGGATGAGCTTCAAGACCAAATAAAAAAGTCATAGATGGAGGTAGAAGAATGGAAAAACATATAGAAGTGATGAAAATTTCCCAAGAGCTTGTAGAAACAATGCTTGAAGGTCTAGAGCATATCAAGAGCTCAATAAGTAGTGGGAAATTTGAACAAACTATTTTTTTATTTGAAGATGTGTTGATAGCTTTCTCCGCTATTGAACAGTCAATTGAACCTTTTAAAGGGAAACTTGAAGGACACAGTGTAGAGGCAGATTTAGAATCGCTGAAAAAAGTGCTAGAGCTTACTGTAGCTTCATATGAAGAGAAGAACTATAGTAGAGTACAAGAAATAGTACAGTTTTCTTTGGGACCTCAGTTTAAGAAACTACGTAGTGGGCTTGAAGAGGCTTTTAAACCGTATTTACTCTCGTAGGTCAAGTAGAGAATAATAATTTTTCAAAAATCGGTTTTTCTTTATTAGAAATAAATAAGTAGAAAAGAATGTGAGAGTGACTAAGTGGTTGCTCTTTTTTCATTTGCATAAAAATGGGGTAGTTTTAATAAATATATATTTATTAAAACAATAAAAGCGAAAAAACCCCGTGATTATTTAACATTTTCCAATACTTTGCCGATATAAATATTAGGATATTTATAAGCACAGGGAGTTGTTCGATATGAAAATTGAAACATTGTCTAACTCTAATCATTCTGCTGAGTACAAATCTTCAGGAATTCAAGCGGGTACTAGTAGATTAGAGCCGACTTTTAAGGAACAACAAGATCAACATCTTAGTGTACAAGACAATAAGGAAAAAGAATTAACAAAAAAAGAAGCTGAGCATGTCGTTAATGGAATGAATGAATTTCTAAAGCCAAAGTTTACATCTTTGAAATTCAAACTTCATGAAGACTTAGATCGTTACTATATTGAAGTTGTTGACCAAGACACTGAAAAGGTTGTTCGTGAAATTCCATCAAAAGAACTATTAGACATGTATGCTAAAATGACGGAGTTTCTAGGAATATTTATTGACAAAAAACTATAAAAGGAGTGTAGAATGAATGAATTCAATTCGATTTTCTGGTATAGCGAGTGGTATGGACACTCAATCAATTGTGGAATCCATGATGAAAGCTGAACGAATGCCATTAGATAGATTAAACCAAAAGAAACAAACTTTAGAATGGCAGCGTGATGAATATCGTGAAATGAACAAGATATTAAATGAATTTAGCACATATATATTTGATAATATATATCGCCAGTCAAAAATGCTTTCTAAAAGTGTTACAAGCTCTAATAGCAGTCTGGTAACAGCAAATGCTTCATCAAGCGCTGCTAATATGTCTTACACTATTTCAGATGTGAAACTTGCGACGGCTGCAAATCGAATAAGTGGTGAAATAAGTGATAAAGCAAATGGGAAAAAGCTTGATCCAACCAAGAGCTTATGGTCACAACAAGGGAATTTAGCAAGTCAAATAGGTGGTGAATGGCAGCAGGAAGCGAGGGAAGATAATTTCATCGTCCCAGAGAAAAGTAATGGGAAATTCTACTTGTCAAAAGGGGCAATTAGTGATAATCCATCAGAAGTAAAAATCTCAATTACAAAAGCTGATGGGGATATAGAAACCATTGGTGGCAGCGATATAGAAGTAGGCTCTGAAAATAGTGGGACAAAGAAAGTATTTATTGACGAAAATACGGGTGAAGTTACTTTTAATAATAAAGGTGATCTAGCAGCAGGTCAGCAAATCAAGGTTGAGTACGAATCAAATTATTTAGAGTTTGGAATTAAGACATATGATCAAAATGGTGAAGAACAGCTGAGAACATTTAAGTTTGATGGCACTACATCATTGAACAATATGTTTACCAAGATAAACCAAGGGAATGCGGGTGTGAATTTCTTTTACGATAGTTATAAGGATGCGATAGTTGCAACACGCACTGAAACAGGGGCACTTTCCTCAAAGGATGATCCTGATAAATATATGGATTTTGTTATGATTAAACGAGATGACAAAGGGGATATTATTGAAACAACTAAAAGTGAATTCTTCGCAACAGTTTTAGGGTTAGACGCAGGTAATACTAGTAAAACTGAAGGTGGAAATGCCAAATTCAAATTGAATGGTTTAGATACAGAAAGACCTTCAAACACCTTCACAATAGGCGATGTAACCTTTACATTAAATAAAAATTCAGAGATTGGTGAATCATCCACGATTGGAATAAAAAACAATACTGAAGAATCAGTTAAAGTAATTAAGGAATTTGTTCAGAAATATAATGAACTAATTGATAAGATCAATGGTAAACTTAATGAGGAGCGTTATCGTACATTTACCCCATTAACAGATGAACAAAAGGCTGCCATGAAAGATAAAGAGATTGAGCAATGGGAAGAAAAAGCGAAGAGTGGATTGCTCAGACGTGATTCTATGTTGACAGCTAGTCTTTCACAAATACGCTTAGATTTATACGCTGAGGTTGTTGCGAATGACCAAACATTAACGGATAAAAATTACAATCAGTTGGCGGAGATCGGTATTACAACATCGAAAGACTTTCAAGAGCGTGGTAAACTAGAAATTGCTGAGGATAAATTGAAAGCTGCTCTAGATGATAACCCTGAGGCTGTCTATCAATTATTTATGGCGGATGGCTCCTCGACAGACTCATCGCAAATGGGGCTTGCAAGACGGGTTCGTAGTACCATTTCTACAACAATGCAGAAAATTGAAGATAAGGCTGGAAATACTTTTAGAACTGAAGAAAACTATTCTATGGGTAAAAGTTTAAAGAAATTAAATGAAGATATTAAAAAGTTTGAAGCTCGTTTAAAAATAAAGGAAGAGCGTTATTGGAATCAGTTTAATTCAATGGAAAAAATGATGCAGCAATTGAACAATCAATCTAACTATTTATTAGCACAATTAGGAATGTCATCCCAGCAAAATTAAACGACTTTCCCAAACTACATCTTAGATATTTGCTAAAAATAAATTTGAAGGGTGAGTATTTTGATAGCTAATAAACAGCTTGATGTATATAAGCAAAACTCTGTTCAAACAGCTACTCCAGGAGAATTAACCATTATGCTTTATAATGGCTGCCTTAAGTTTATAAAAATGGCAAAGATTGCAATAAATAAAGAAAATATTGAAGAACGTAATACGAATTTATTAAAAGCACAAAATATTATTCAAGAACTAATGGTTACTTTAAATATGGATATTCCATTATCAAATAATCTTATGCGAATGTATGACTACCTTTATCATAGATTAATTGAGGCAAATACAAAGAATAGTATAGAGATTCTAGAAGAGGTTGAAGGGTATGTTGTTGATTTTCGTGATACTTGGAAACAGGCTGTTCAATTAGCTAAGAAGCCCCAGGCGGTCGAAAGTGGTCAAATATAATGGAAAACTTGTCGGAATTTATTCGAAAAACCGAAGAATTGTTAGCACATTTGGAAAGTAATTTCCCTACAAGTGATGAGCGTGATACTTACCTTGTGAAGACAAATCAGCTTCTCAATGAAAGAGAACAGCTTCTTAGTCGGCTTTCTAATCTAAGCACACTTGAAGAAGCACAAAAGTCTGAGATGATTCAATATGAAACGAAACTCCAAGCACTCTTAAAAAAACAGCAGACAGAAATTAAGAAAAATTTACAGTTGCTGCGATTGCAAAAGAACAAGACAGTTAAATACCAAGATCCGTATGGAGACATTTCCGTTGATGGAATGTATTTAGATAAGAAGAAATAAGCTTGAAAGACTTTCATAAATCAGTTTTTAGAAACTGAAGGCAGGAGGATTTCCGATGGATATTGCTTTACTATCAATGGCGTTAAGCCAAGGTCAGGTTCAACAACAAGCCTCCATATCTGTCTTGAAAAAAGCGATGGATCAAGGAGAAGGAAATGCTGATCTACTAAACAAAATGCTAGCTGAAGTGGATGTACAAGCTGTACAACATGCGGCACAGCCTCATTTAGGTGGAAATATTGACATAAAATTATAATGAACTTTGTGATGGAGCAGCCACCTTGATGGTTGCTCTTTTTTAAATTAGTAAAGAGCCATTCAAAAAGTCTCTACTTGCTTTTGTGCCATTTCAGTTTGAAAATATTTTAGGCGAAATGCCACCTTTGTAATGGGAATATTTCGTTTTTTAAATATGTAAGAGCAAAAAAATAAGGGCAGTCTTTTAAAGACGGCCCTAAGTATATCCCAAAGCATCATTTGATAGATTCGCCCATCAAATCTAAGCTTCCACAACCTCTTCTTCTGCTTCCTCTTCCACAAAATATTCCATTTTTAACGATGGACTTTTGCGTAAATCGAAATATTCGTCTTGAATTTTAATTAAAGGCTGGTGAGGTTCGTTTTCATGAATGAAGAGGATTTGAGCTTCCTCCCCATTATTCAATATAACCTTCTCATGGAGGTTTTGTCTCATTATATATTTTACAAAAGGAACGACAATGGCAGGATTTAATAGATTGTTCTGTGTTGCATCAACAAGCTCGTATGTCCCAGTAATGAGAGAATCCTTTTCATTCTCATGCTTTTTCATCCTAATCCGATTAAAGAAGTCAGCTGTTGCGACGATTTGCGCATAGAATGGGATGCCTCCATTCTTGCGCTGGCTTGGAAATCCAGTTCCGTTTAATCGTTCGTGATGATGCAATGCGGTTAAAGGAATTGCAGGATCTAAATCAGGGATTGATTTTAAGAGTTTATAGCCAAGCTCTGTATGCTTTTGTGTCTGCTCAGAACTTTCATTTATATCAACAGTCAATATTTCATTGTTGCTGTCCGCCAAGCATAGCATACCAATATTGTGAAATAGCCCCATTTCGGCGAACAATAAACATTCTTTTCGGTTATATCCAAGGATCTTTCCGATAATGCTAGAGAAAATACCTACATTTATACTATGCTGATAAAATTTCTCATCCATTTCGATTTCAGCCTGCATAACTTTTAAAATCGATAAGTCACATAGTGATAAATCAATTAAATCGTGATACCGTTTTCTGAATTTCATTAAATCAGAATGATTGTCTATTAAGAGGGCTTGAAATGTTTCTTTCAAAAATGCTGGAAAGGCTTTATATGGTTCCTCGCTTGGTGATTCCTTCCAATAATATTGCGGCTTTATTGTATCCATATCTACGGCTACTTTTGTGCCAAAACGGTATTTTTGCAGTAAGAGAATATGGATCTCTTTTAAGGTAATTCCTTTTTTTAACAATAAAAGGCCCTGATCAGAATAAATATCTTCTCCAAGTGGATGTCCAATTAAATCGAATGAAATCTGTACTTGATCCATTTTTAAATCCCCTTAAAAAACGTAGTAGATGAATCATTTTACTTATATATACCTACATCTAATTTACCATTATTCTAAATGGAAATATACCGATAATTTCCCAAATGCTAAAAATGGGTAAAAGGATTCATCCGTAAAAGGATATTTTTATGACAAAAGTAACAGAAGAGGATTTTCTTTAAAAGCTACTTTATTCCTATTTAAAAAAAACGTCAGAAAATGATTCACAATGAGCTGATTGGGGAAGTCAATTTAGTTAAAAAGAAGAGCAACTTTAATCGCTATTCATCTATATAGAACGTTTCCCATTACAGATTTTCCGAACGAGAAATCCCACTACGGTGTGATATTGTCTCCTTTAGGGAGGTGTCCTAAAAGAGTGTAGCCTTTCACAAAAACGACAAAATGCAAAAACTTTTTCACTGTACTAGCAGGAGTTTTATGGGGTAGAATAGAAATATATTCATATAGTCTTATTTAATAAGACGAAGCGTTTTTGAAAGGAACCCCCAAGAATTATTGGCAGGCCAGAAAAGACGCGCAGTATTTTGCATAATGAAAAGGAGGAGTTCACATATGAATTTTAACATTCGTGGTGAAAACATTGAGGTAACTCCAGCAATTAGAGAGTATGTTGAGAAGAAAATTGCAAAATTGGAACGATATTTTACTGAATCTCCTGAAGCAACCGTTCATGTAAATTTAAAAACGTATCAAGACAGAACTTCAAAAGTAGAAGTGACGATTCCAATGCCGAATTTGGTTCTTCGCGCAGAGGAAGTTCATGATGATATGTATGCAGGGATTGATTTAATCACTGATAAATTAGAGCGTCAAATTCGTAAACATAAAACAAAGGTAAACCGTAAATTCCGTGAAAAAGGCAATATTCCTGCCCTATTTGTTACGCTAGATGATTCAGAAAGAGTCGTAGTGGAGGATGATAACGAGCTTGAAATCGTTCGCCAAAAGAGCTTCGACTTAAAGCCAATGGATAGTGAAGAAGCGATCTTGCAAATGAATATGCTAGGTCACAGCTTCTATGTATTCACAAATGCTGAAACAAGTTTAACAAATGTTGTTTACAAGCGAAAAGATGGCCGCTATGGCTTAATCGAAGCACAATAATTATCTAAGCGCTGTGTTTGCGATTAACGATGACTTCTTACGCTCCGGCTTTATCGAAGCGCGTAGGCGCAAGTCATTATTGAAGTCTAGTAATTGTTCACAAACCCCGTATTAATGCGGGGTTTTTTATGTGAGTCGTTTATGAAAGGTGAAGCAATTAAACCTTCTTAGTTTAAACGAACCAGCTGCCATCGGAGTAAGTGTTTCCATTGAAAAGAAGTGCATTGGCTTATTTTTAACAGCAGTCACTTTAGCAGCTTCAGCATTTTCAGTCACAGGGGGAATTTCTTTTATCGGACTAAAGGTTCCCCATATTGTTAAATCCATAGTCGAGCTAAGAAATCAACTATTTGTCCCAATTGTCATTTTTATTGGCGGCTGGCTTTTATTATTTGCCGATACAGTTGGCCGTAATTTAGTTGATCCTGACGGCATTCCGGCTAGGGTAATGGTTGCATTAATTGGAGATCCTTATTTTGTCTACCTTCTATTAGAAAAAATAAATGAACTTGTACTGTTCCAAAGCTTGAGCGGGAAAGTAGTTGTTTTTAGATTTCCGCTCCCTTTAACATGATTTGCTGCTTTGCAGCAGCTTTTTCTACGATTGACATGCAACGAGGCGAATCAAGTCAAAGTAAACGAAAAATTAGTAAAGTTGACACGCAATGGGTTGAATCAAGCCAAAGTAAACGAAAAATCAGTAAAGTTGACACGCAACGAGGCGAATCAAATCAAAGTAAATGAAAAATTAGTAAAGTTGACACGCAATGGGTTGAATCAAGTCAAAGTAAATGAAAAATCAGTAAAGTTGACACGCAACGGGCTGAATCAAGTCAAAGTAAATGAAAAATCAGTAAAGTTGACACGCAACGAGGCGAATCAAGTCAAAGAAAACGAAAAATGAAGAAGAAAAGTTGCCAAAGTAATAGGTAAAACAGTAATATTTTACAGAGACATGATGAAATCGATCAACAATAAAGCAAGTATCAACATTTTCATAATGTGTATGAAAATGTCCTTCATTGTATAGGTAGCGTTAGTCTAACCTCCTATAAGTTGTCACTCAAAACTGAAAGTGGTAATATTAATAAAGAATTATATAAATTTTCATGAGAGGATTCAGCTAGAAAAAGCGAATCTTTTTTTAGTAGTAAAGCTGGTCTAAATGAGTAATTATCAAAAAGGCAGAATATAAATATGGGCTGTAGTCCCTTTTCAGGTTGGTGGGGGTTGTTCGGGCGAACGAATCCTCTCATATTTAATATAAAGGAGCGTTTTATATGCTTGGGATTTTAAATAAAGTGTTCGATCAAAATAAACGAGAGCTTAAAAAACTTACGAAACTGGCTGAGCAGATTGAAGTACTTGCCCCAAATATGGAAAAGCTATCAGATGAAGAGCTCCGTGGCAAGACGGAAGAGTTCAAAGCGCGCTATCAAAATGGCGAGACATTGGATGATTTGCTTGTAGAGGCTTTTGCGGTTGTTCGTGAAGGAGCCAAGCGTGTTCTTGGTCTCTATCCATACCCTGTCCAATTAATGGGGGGGGCTTCTCTTCACGACGGCAATATTTCAGAAATGAAAACAGGGGAAGGAAAAACATTAACATCGACAATGCCTGTCTATTTAAATGCGTTGTCAGGCAAAGGTGTTCACGTTGTTACTGTCAACGAATACCTTGCTAGTCGTGATGCGACAGAAATGGGACAGCTCTTTGAATTTCTAGGAATGACAGTTGGCTTAAATTTAAATGGGCTTACAAAAGAGGAAAAGCAGGCTGCATATGCCGCTGATATTACGTATAGCACAAATAATGAGCTTGGCTTCGACTATTTGCGTGATAATATGGTACTCTACAAGGAACAGAAGGTGCAGCGTCCGCTTTTCTATGCGGTAATTGACGAGGTTGACTCGATTTTAATTGATGAAGCGCGGACACCGTTAATTATTTCTGGAACGGCACAAAAATCAGCGGCTCTTTACATCCAAGCGAATGCGTTTGTTCGTACATTGAAAAAAGATGCTGATTACACATATGATGAAAAAACAAAGGGTGTTCAATTAACGGAAGAGGGAATGACAAAGGCCGAGCGGGCTTTTGGCATTGAGAACCTATTTGATATATCACATGTCACATTAAATCATCATATTACTCAAGCGTTAAAAGCTCATTCAAGTATGCATCTTGATGTTGATTATGTTGTTCAAGATGGCGAAATTGTCATTGTTGACCAATTCACAGGTCGGTTGATGAAGGGGCGTCGATATAGCGACGGTCTTCATCAGGCAATAGAGGCAAAGGAAGGGCTTGACATTCAGAACGAAAGCATGACGCTGGCAACGATTACATTCCAAAACTACTTCCGGATGTATAAAAAACTTGCTGGAATGACGGGTACAGCTAAAACAGAGGAAGAGGAATTCCGTAATATTTACAATATGAATGTCATTGTTATCCCAACGAATCGTTCAATTGTCCGTGATGATCGTGCAGATCTAATCTATTCGTCTGTTGATGGAAAATTCAAGGCGGTCGTTAATGATATTGCGGAGCGGTATGCAAAGGGGCAGCCTGTTCTTGTTGGTACAGTAGCGATTGAGACATCTGAAGTGATTTCGAAGTATTTAACAAAAAGAGGAGTCCATCACAATGTTTTAAACGCGAAAAACCATGGACGTGAAGCGGAGATTATTGCTAATGCTGGTGAGAAGGGCGCGGTTACGATTGCGACGAATATGGCTGGTCGTGGTACCGACATTAAGCTTGCTGAAGGGGTTACAGAATTAGGCGGCTTAGCTGTTATTGGGACCGAGCGACATGAGAGTAGGCGGATCGACAACCAATTGCGCGGACGTTCTGGTCGTCAAGGAGATCCAGGTATTACGCAATTTTATCTATCAATGGAAGATGAATTAATGCGCCGTTTCGGTTCTGATAATATGAAATCGATGATGGAAAAGCTTGGGATGGATGACTCTCAGCCGATCCAAAGTAAAATGGTTTCGAAAGCGGTTGAGTCTGCTCAGAAACGAGTAGAGGGTAACAACTTCGATGCCCGTAAACAGCTTCTATCTTATGATGATGTTCTTCGTCAGCAGCGTGAAATTATTTATTCACAACGGAACGAAGTGTTAGAATCTGATAATCTTCGTGATATTGTTGAAGCGATGATCAAAGCAACAATTGAGCGAAATGTTGCAGCATTTGCACCTGCAAGCAGTGATGAAGAAGAGTGGAATTTATCAGGGCTTGTTGATTATCTAAATGGGAACCTTTTACAAGAAGGGGATATGACGGTAGATAGTTTCCGTGGAAAAGATACGGAAGAAATAAGCGAAGCCATTTTTGCGAAAATAAAAGAACGTTATAATGAAAAAGAAGAAATGCTTCAGTCAGAGCAAATGCGTGAGTTCGAGAAGGTTATCGTTCTTCGTGCTGTTGATACGAAATGGATCGATCACATTGACGCGATGGATCAGCTTCGCCAAGGGATTCATTTACGTGCATATGGACAAATTAATCCGCTTCAAGAATATCAACAGGAAGGCTTTGCGATGTTTGAAATTATGATCACAGCGGTTGAAGAGGATGTTGCGAAATACATTATGAAAGCTGAAATTCGCAGTAATCTTGAACGCCAAGAGGTGGCAAAAGGGCAGGCTGTCAACCCGAAAGAAGACGGAGAAAAGACTAAGAAAAAGCCAATTGTGAAGCAAATTAATGTTGGTCGTAATGATCCGTGTATTTGTGGCAGTGGGAAAAAATATAAAAACTGCTGTGGTGCATAGGTGAAAATGTTGGGCAAACATATTTTGTACATTTGATGAATAGAGTTGCTGGCAAGCAATATAGATGAGCTTCGCCAGTTTTCTTTTTCTAGTTAGGAAATTAACCGTTTCACTTTATCTATGATTTTCATATTTTGATGCAGTATAATAAGATATCTTGATTTGTAGTAAATTTTTCTTGAGGTGATGAAATGGAATTAGCAGATATTCGAAATGAATTAGAAAAGACCGCTAAGCGATTGGCGGATTTTAGGGGGTCTCTTTGACTTAGAAAACAAAGAGGCACGAATTGCCGAGCTTGATGATAGGATGCTTCAGCCTGGATTTTGGGATGACCAGCAGAAGGCACAGGTTGTGATCGGAGAGTTGAACGGCTTAAAGGATCAAGTGAATGAGCTATATGATTTAAATGAAACATATGAAAATCTTGAGTTAACATATGAGCTTGTGAAAGAGGAAGAAGACGAGGAATTGCAAGCTGAGCTAGCAACGGAATTGCAAGAAATGGCAAAACGTCTGAATGAGTTTGAACTCGAGCTTCTTCTTAGTGAGCCATTTGATAAAAATAATGCTATCTTAGAGCTTCATCCAGGAGCAGGAGGAACGGAATCACAGGATTGGGGTTCCTTGCTTCTAAGAATGTACACTCGCTGGGCAGAGAAAAAAGGATTTAAAGTGGAAACGCTCGATTATTTACCAGGCGATGAGGCTGGGATTAAGAGTGTGACACTTGGAATTAAAGGGCATAATGCGTATGGTTATTTAAAGGCGGAAAAAGGCGTCCACCGTCTTGTAAGGATTTCTCCATTCGATTCTTCTGGTCGTCGTCATACTTCCTTCGTTTCATGTGATGTTATGCCTGAGCTTAGCGATGATATCGATATTGAGATTCGCAGTGAGGATTTGAAGATAGATACGTATCGTTCAAGTGGAGCTGGTGGTCAGCACGTTAATACGACAGACTCAGCCGTAAGGATTACCCATATCCCAACTGGGGTTGTCGTTACATGTCAATCTGAACGGTCACAAATTAAAAACCGTGAGCATGCGATGAAAATGCTGAAGGGGAAACTCTATCAGCGAAGAATTGAAGAGCAGGAGCAGCGATTAGCTGATATTCGCGGTGAACAAAAGGAAATTGGTTGGGGAAGTCAGATTCGCTCTTATGTTTTCCATCCTTATTCGATGGTAAAAGATCATCGCACAAACACGGAAATAGGTAATATTGGATCTGTAATGGATGGAGAGATCGATCCATTTATTGACGCATACTTGCGTTCACGGTTAAGCTAATCGATAGGCTAACCTGGAATGCTGCCAAGAGAGTAAATATAGTAGCTTTAAGAAAAGTTAGCGCAAGAAGCTTTAAACGATACGATATTTAAAGTAAATGTAATTTAATAAAAAGCCTTTGCCAATCATTTGAGTTGGCAAAGGCTTTTTACATTATGATAAATTTGGCGATTGCCGATTGTGAGATATCGAGGTAATACTACATGCAGGCTCTTTTCTTAAGTTGACTAATTTCCATATCGTGGACTCCACTTTTTTCACTAAGGAAAAATATATCCATTTTATTACTTTTTAACTCATTGGTAATAACGAGAAAAGTTTCTTAAGTTGATCTAATTTTGATTCAATATGTACTTTTCACTTGTTCTAATATTTCGGTTAGGATTTGCTCTTCTTTTCGACATTGTATCATAAAATTGGAGACGAAATGGGAATTTTATGAAGGAACTATTTTTACCCTTTAACACAGCAGTCCAACGGCATTTACACAACATAGCCTGCATGCTATACTCACGTCGGAAACTTCAGAAATTAAGGAGATTTTTATGGAGAAAATAAAAATAGGTTCGATACAGTATGCAAAATTTCAATTGCTTCAGGAATATTTTTACGTTCTTATCGGGGCTGGAATTGTTGGAATTACCTTTAATGTGTTTTTACTGCCGAATAAAATCGCATCTGGTGGAGTTAGTGGAATTAGTACAATTTTATATACTATTATCGGGTGGGAGCCAGCATATGTGCAGTGGGCTTTAAATATTCCTCTTTTTATAGCGGGTGTTATTTTATTAGGAAAGCAATTTGGTGCAAAGACACTTGTTGGGACTATTTTTTTGCCGTTTATTGTTTTTTTAACAAAAGGGCTTGATGCTTGGACGCATGAACCACTGCTGGCAGCATTATTTGGAGGAATTGGGATCGGCTTAGGAATTGGGATTGTTTTTCGTGGGAAGGCATCAACAGGTGGAACAGATTTAGCAGCACAAATTATTAATAAATACACAGGGCTTACTTTAGGAACTTGTGTTGCTCTTATTGATGGTTTAATTGTCCTTTCAGCAGCAATTGTATTTGATATTGAACGTGGCTTATATGCTTTAATTGGTCTGTATGTGACTAGTAAAACAATTGATCTTGTGCAAGTTGGCTTCGGACGTTCAAAGCTTACTTTTATTATTACGGAAAAACAAAATGAAATTCGCGAAGGAATCTTGCATAGAATCGACCGTGGGGTGACAAAACTAACAGCCTATGGTGGTTATACTGATTTTGAACGCCCGATTCTCATGTGTGTCGTAGAACAGAACGAGTTCACTAAATTGACACAATTAGTAAAAAGCATTGATCCTACGGCATTTGTTATCGTAACAGATGCCTCTGAGGTACTAGGTGAGGGTTTCAAAAGGGTTTAATATTGGTATAATATAGATGTAGTATGTATTTTTTCCAATTTAGGAGGTTATACAGTGAAGAAGAAGCTTCTTGCATTTTTAATGGGTACTACGCTTGTGCTTGCTGCCTGTGGTGGCGGAACAGCGAAAAAGGAAGAGAATAACGGTACAACAGGTGGTGAAACAACAACAGGAGAAACCACAGCTAATGCCGGTGACGCTCAAAAGTTTTTTGATCAAAAGTGTTCTAGTTGCCATGGTGGAGAGCTACAAGGTGGCGTAGGACCTGCTCTTGATAAAGAAGGAACAAAACTCACAAAAGAAGAAATTGAGAACATTATTGCCAACGGTCAAGGTGCTATGCCTGCTGGTCTTCTTAAAGGGGACGAAGCATCAGTTGTTGCTGAATGGTTAGCTTCTAAAAAGTAATCGAAATTAATGAACTTATTTGCTACATAGAAATGAAAGTTCATTCAAGGATGAGATCACAATGGTTTCATCCTTTTGTATTTTTTTGCGTTTCATCCTCTGTTTCACTTCGTCATATCCCCTCCATGCTAATATCCTTAAAGCAAATGAAATATTATCCAACAGAAGAAATAGGACTTACTGCCCGTATTGAAAAGAAACTGTAATATTATTTCAAGGTAATTGTTTAAAGATGATGTTATAATTATCTATGTGTAATGGAGAAAGTTGATTTTTGTCGAAAAAAGTAGAATTCCCTATTTTATCCTCATAATAATCCGTGACCTAATAGACAATGGAAAATATATTAAAAAATACTCTTATACAATAGATATCAGGTGATACTCATGATCGAAATGCAAGAAGTATATAAGAAATATCCCAATGGGGTAATTGCTGCAAATGGGATCGATGTTCATATTAAAGCTGGAGAATTTGTTTATGTTGTTGGACCAAGTGGTGCGGGAAAATCCACTTTTATAAAAATGATGTATCGAGAGGAAAAACCAACGAGTGGAACCATTATGATTAATGGTGTCAATCTAGGAAAATTGAAATCTAGTAAAGTTCCGCTTCTGCGCAGAAATATTGGTGTTGTCTTTCAAGATTTTAAATTGCTTCCTACTTTAACTGTCTATGAAAATGTTGCTTTTGCTCTTGAAGTGACAGAAGAACAGCCGAAATATATTAAAAAACGTGTGATGGAAACATTAGATCTTGTCAATTTAAAGCATAAAGCACGAATGCTGCCAACGGAATTGTCTGGAGGAGAGCAGCAGCGTGTTTCGATTGCTCGTTCGATCGTGAACTCTCCTAAGGTTGTCATTGCAGATGAGCCAACAGGGAATTTAGATCCTGATACATCATGGGAAATTATGAACATCTTTGATGAAATCAACACAAGGGGAACGACTGTCGTGATGGCTACACATAATAAGGAAATCGTCAATACGATTAA
This sequence comes from Bacillota bacterium, assembly GCA_023389895.1. Taxonomy (GTDB): domain Bacteria; phylum Bacillota; class Bacilli; order Bacillales; family Cytobacillaceae; genus Cytobacillus. The sequence continues at coordinate 19,281 of JAEWDX010000042.1, read as the reverse complement.
ACATCGTGTTATTGCAATCGAGTCTGGAAAAATTGCTCGTGACGAACTGCGGGGTGATTACGGCTATGAAAGCTAGAACATTACTTCGTCATTTTCGAGAAAGTTTCAAAAGCTTAGCACGAAATGGCTGGATGACATTTGCATCTGTAAGTGCTGTAACGGTAACACTTATTTTAGTTGGTGTTTTTTTCGTCATTATGATGAATCTAAATAAAGTTGCTATTGATCTTGAGGAACAAGTTGAAATTCGCGTTCATATTGATTTGACGGCAAATAAGGAAGAGCAGACTTTACTACGGCAAAAAATTGAAAAAATTTCTGAAGTAAAATCAGTTCGTTTTTCTTCAAAAGAAGATGAGCTTGACAGTATGATAAAAAGCTTTGGAGAAGATGGAGAAGCCTATCGGTTATTTGAGCAGGATAATCCGTTAAATGATGTTTTAGTTGTTAAGACGAAGGATCCAAAAGATACGATGCAGGTTGCGAAGAAGATTGAAAAAATGGATTTTGCCTCGAAGGTGAAATATGGACAAGGGAAGATTGAAAAGCTATTCTCCTTTATTAAGTTAAGCCGAAATGTTGGACTTGTCCTTATTATTGGGCTGTTATTTACAGCAATGTTTTTAATTTCTAACACGATTAAAATTACGATCACGGCAAGAAGAAGAGAAATTGAAATTATGCGCTTAGTGGGGGCAACAAACTCCTTTATTAGATGGCCATTTTTCCTTGAAGGATTTTGGTTAGGAGCGCTCGGAGCTATTTTCCCAATCGCTTTAATTGCTGTTGCTTATAAATATGCGTTTGAGTTTTTAACAGTGAAGCTAGAAGGAATGGATATTGAATTACTTCATTTTAGTCCATTCGTTTATCAGCTATCAGGCTTGCTGATTTTAATTGGCGCTTTGATTGGAGTATGGGGTAGTTTAATGTCGGTGAGAAAATTCTTAAAGGTGTAAGCTGGATATTTCTTTTTCATAACTCGTCCATGTCGTTCATATATTTTAATAGCAAAGACATCCCACTTCCTTTGTGGGGTGTTTTTTTTAGGAATATAACTTTCTGAAGTTAGAGAACTGTCTAGCTTCAGCGCTAAACAAGGCGCTTCCGCTTATCTAGTATAAGAAAATTTAAGGAAAGTGATGGTAGCTTGAGCTTGCTAAAGGAAAAAGGGGGATGAATCTCGAACAATGGAAATAGAACCATTTTATCTGTGGGAGGAAGATAGGTGTGAAGAAGAGATGGATTGCTCTTTGTATGGTTGGTTCCCTATTACTTGGTGCTGGAGGCACATTTCTTGGACTGAATTGGCTTGAACGTGATAAGGAGGATTCCCTTCATCATGAGATTCCTATCGATCTGGAGCCAATTAGTAAAGAGAAGATGGAGAAGGTGCAGCAGGCTTATTCTTTAATTTTAAATAGCTATGTTGAAAAGGTGGAGGAGGATCAGCTAATTGAAGGAGCTATTCAAGGAATGCTTGCGACGCTTGCCGATCCGAATTCTATTTATATGGATAAGGAAACGGTTAAGAAATTTAATGAATCGCTTGAGCCCTCCTTTGAAGGAATTGGGGCAGAGGTTAGTATGGAGGATGGAAAGCTGACGATTATTTCACCATTTAAGAATTCTCCAGCTGAAAAGGCTGGGTTAAAGCCGCGTGATCAAATTATGAAAATTGACGGGGAAAGTATTGCAGGATTAGATTTATTTGAGGCAACCTTGAAAATTAAAGGGAAGAAAGGGACAAAGGTTGAATTAGAAATCGCCCGTCAAGGCTTAATCGCCCCTCTTAAAATCGAAGTAAAACGTGAAGAGATTCCACAAATTACCGTTCATTCAGATATAAAGGAACAGAATGGAAAAAACATTGGTTATTTAGAAATTAGCACCTTTGCCGAAAATACGGCCGCAGAATTTAAGGAGCAATTGAAGGGATTAGAAAGAAAGAAGATTGCTGGTTTAATTATTGATGTAAGGGGAAATCCAGGTGGATTTTTAGAGTCGGTTCAGGAGATTTTAAAGGAATTTGTGACAAATGAGAAGCCATATGTCCAAATTGAGAAAAGGAATGGAGAGAAAAGACGCTATTTTTCGAGCTTAACAAAGCCAAAGGATTATCCGATTGCTGTCCTTGTTGATAAAGGAAGTGCATCCGCTTCGGAAATTTTGGCAGGTGCATTAAAAGAAGTTGATGGGTATATGATTATTGGTGAAACAACGTATGGGAAGGGAACTGTTCAGCAGCCAGTACCGATGGGAGATGGCAGTAATATTAAATTGACCTTGTATAAATGGCTGACGCCAAATGGAAATTGGATTCATAAAAAAGGAATTGAACCAACAATTGAGGTAAAGCAGGCACAGATCTTTCAGACCCATCCATTGCAAATCGCAAAAGATTTAGAGAAGGATATGAATAATGAGCAAGTAAAAAGCGCCCAAGAAATTTTAGCGGTGCTTGGTTATCCACCAGGGCGGAAGGATGGTTATTTCAGTGACGCGACGATGAACGCGGTTATGGTTTTTCAAAGGGAAAATGCTCTGAAGGCAACTGGGATCATCGATCAGAAAACAGCCGCAGCACTTGAACAAGCTGTACTGGATGAATTAAAAAAAGAAAAGAATGACAGTCAGCTTCAAACCGCCATCCGCATCCTCTCCCGCTAAATCCGGTGTCAGGCACCATCAATGGACAGATCGCATCCTTTTGTCTTTCGGTGGTGCCTGACACCATTTGCGACACTTTTTTTGTTTTTGTCCATCAGTGGTGCTTGATACCGCTTGTGGACACTTTTTTTGTTTTTGTATGTGGAGGATAGTAGTAGATGTAGCTTTAGAATAAAGTTTGATTAAAAATCACTCTAAATCCTTGATTTTACTGCAAATAAAAAGCCATCGTTTTGAATAAAGATTGATCAAAACGATAGCTTTCTTTTATTTTTAAGAACTATTTTCATAAAAAAGATTGATTATTTTAAATCTCCTCAATCCACTAAAGTACCCGTTTGTTTAAGTGCAATCATTCACAAATATAATTGATTTTCTATAAATAAATCAGTTCATCAGTGCTATCAATCAAGGAAACATCCTAGAATCGGCTCAATGATTGTTCTGTCATTTCAGGAAAGTTGACCTCCCTATTTTGATGTTGACGCTCAATCTCCTCATGCACATGGAGTACTAAAAGGACTAGAAGGATTACCGTCAACACCCGGTGTAAAAACATCCAGCGCTTCTTTAACTTTTTACGAAACATATAGGTAAGCGCCAGAAGCAAGGCGACAAAGAGGCAGACAGTACCCAAATTAAGAGTAAAGAGTTTAGCCATAAATTGCATATCAAAAAGGTTAGTAGTTTTCTGGTTGCCAGCCAAAACACCATGCAGAAGGCCAGTGGTAATCATCAATATCCCCAAGTGCTTGTGAAATTTACTAAAAAGGCGGTTTACCTGACGCTTTTTGCTCTTGCGTGCAATGTATTTCAGTGCTAACAGAACGGTAAATATCGCTGCAAGCCAAGCGAGTATTTCACTAATAATCATGTTCTACTTTAAACCTGTAAATCTTTTTTCTATTTTTTCAAGCCACTTTCCTCTTTTTTCACTAGAACTGGCTTTTACCATATTCAAGCTCAACCATTTCACATTTTTAATACCTGATTTCTTTAGAGTTCCTCTTATGAGTGCCCTTTTAATGGCATCACCATACGTTAACTTATACACGTCAATTTCATGACCTGCCTTATCAAGACCCCTTTTAACTGAGTCTAAGATAGCATGACAATAACTTCCTTCATAAGGATGATTAAAAACAATATTAACTCTCATAATAAATATCCTCCAATTTAAGATTTAATATTTACTATGAGATTTTAACCCCCTATGTCAGATAGACGCATTAACCATTGTTAATATCAGATGAAATTCTATTGCGAATTCTACTTAAAGAAACAGATGTTATGCCTAAATACGACGCAATATAATGGTGAGGAACGCGTTCTAAAAGTTGCGGGTTTTGTGAGCATAACTCCATATACCTTTTTTGAGGAGAATCTTTTATTCGAGAAAGAAATAGTTTCGTATAATTCACAAATCTGTCAGCCAATATTTCTGAGAAGTATTCCTTTAGTTGAGGAAACATTTTGAGCATTTTTTGATAATCGTCTTTTTCAATTGTTATAAGATGTGAGAATTCAACAGTTTCTAAGTTAAATAAACTCGTTTCATTGTTGTAAAAGCTTTCAAAGGAAGATACCACTTGTTGTTCGAAAAAAATTGAAAGGTAATATCTCTTCCGTCATCATTAAACCATAATCTCAAGCAACCTTGATTTATGAAGTATATACGACTCGCTATTTCTCCTTCTCTTAAAAGAGTTGTCTTTGGAGGAACTCGAATCTCAGTAAACATTGTTTGTATTTCTTCCCAATTATCTCTTATATAAGGTATATGATTAAAATATGACTTCATCATGCTGTTCAACTCCCTTTCTGTAATATCATGACATCTTTCCGATAAACTATTTATAATTCCTTGTAGAGCTAATCTGCCTCGTTTAGTTTAAGTACATTTCTTCCCAAGATAAACATCAATTTAAACATAAAAATCCAATAAAAAAACGCCTCCAAGAATAACTAAAGAAGTGATTTTTATCAATCTTTATTATAAACGATCAATCTTTTCTACAAAGCTACAGTAGATAATGAATTATTTTTTGACAGATTTATGACAAACAGTAATAAACCATATTTCAACTGAAAATTAATTGTATACTTAATTATGCTTAATTATGTCTAGTTATATTTGATTACAATTAGATATAATAAATGCTGCAGTAAGCAGTAATTCTCAATGGGAGGGAATGAATCATTTTCATCTTGACGAATAAGCGAAGTTTTTCTCAAGGAGGATATTAATATGTGGGAGTTATATGACAAACTAATAGACGAAGTAAAGGAAGATGTGATAGCAGAAGAAATTATTGTTGGACAAACATGGACATTGACGCACTCACATACAATTGGGTTAGCCATGAGCTCGCCTCGTCCTAAAATGAGTAATTTTATTCCTGGCACATGTCATGGAAAAACGGTTAAGGAATTGGCAAAGCTCGTAAAATCTTGGGATTTCGTTGAAGCCTCAATCGGACTAAGTGCAATTAATTCAGCAATCAATCATATTGAAACGATTAAAGATTTGCAAAGCCGTGGTTATCATCAATTACCTTCAGCAAGTGCATTTGATCTTATTAACGAAAGTGTAATCGGGAAAAAAGTTACCGTTATTGGTCATTTTCCAAATGTCGATGAGCTTAGCAAGATCTGTCAATTAACGGTTCTTGAAAGAAATCCAGCATTTGGGGATCTACCTGATCCAGCCGCAGAATATCTTCTCCCAGAGCAAGATTTTGTCATTATGACATCGTCTACCCTTATTAATAAGACAGCACCAAGATTATTAGAGCTTTCAAAAAATGCGGTAACAATCATGCTTGGACCAAGCACGCCATTATCAAAAACCCTTTTCGAAATGGGCGTTGATATGATTAGTGGCCTTGTCGTTGAAGAGAGTGGGCCTGTATTGCGCTCTGTTAAAGAAGGTGGAGGGATTCATCATTTTCAAGAATCCGTTCACTATGTGAATCTCATAAGAAATGACTCTCTATTAGCAGAATTAAAAGAGGTGAAAGAATATGAAAACGTTTGATGAATTATTAGAGGAAGCGGCAGCCTATCACGGTCATTTATGTGCAGGACAAATTCTTGGAGTAAGAATAGGAATGGCGGGGTTAAAATGGCTTGGAATTGATGAACCATTTGGGAATAAAAGCTTGATCGTCTATGTGGAAACGGATCGCTGTGCTGCTGATGCCATTCAAACCGTAACAGGCTGTAAGCTCGGCAGACGTTCACTTAAGCATTTCGACTATGGAAAAATGGCAGCAAGCTTTGTCAATATCCATACAAATGAAGCAGTAAGGGTCTCAGTTCCGGCACATGTTCGTGAATTAGCGAAGGAATATAGCAGCAATGAGGCAAACCCATTTTTAGAAGCGTATAAAATCATGCCTGATGAGAAGCTGCTATCGTTTGAAAAAGTAATCGTTCATTTCCAACCAGAGGATTTGCCTGGGAAACCATTAAGAAGAATTATTTGTGAAAATTGCGGGGAAGAAGTAAATGATGGGCGTGAAGTGAAGATTGATTCGCAGAATTTATGTAAGGCTTGCAGCTCTACCCCTTATTATGAAGTGATTGGCTAGTTGGAAAGCGAATAATAAGGATTTTCTAATATTGTATAACGAGTAACTTCTATTTTTTTGAAAAAAATGCGGGAAAACGGTATCTAGAGGGGGACTGTAATGAAATTATTAAATACAACCTCCTTTAAAAAGGAGAATCATCTAAAGTTCCTGTTATTATCACTTTTTCTCATTCTCTGCTTCCTTATTTCCTTTGCACTTGGAAAATATCCGATTAGCCCGTTAGAGCTATTAAAAGTATTATTATCAAAATTTATTTCTCTTCAACCGACTTGGAGTTCTGAAGCTGAGACAGTTATCTTTCAAATTCGCCTTCCACGTGTAATCGCAGCTGTCTTAATTGGTGCAGCATTATCATGTGCAGGCGCAACCTATCAAGGGTTATTCCAAAATCCGATGGTATCTCCAGATTTATTAGGGGCATCGGCCGGTGCAGGCTTTGGAGCAGCACTAGCGATTTTCCTAGGCTTTAGCAAATATAGCATTTCAATTTCTGCATTTTTCTTTGGAATGGTTACAGTCTTTTTAGTTTGGATTATTAGTTCAAGGGTAAAAGCAAACCCGTCTCTAGGCTTAATTTTAACAGGAATTATGATTGGGTCTTTGTTCTCGGCTGGATTATCTTTCATCAAACTTGTAGCTGATCCGAATAATGAATTGCCGGCGATTACATATTGGTTAATGGGGAGCCTAGCCTCCATTCGTACAGATGATCTGCTTATTAGTGCAATCCCGATTTTAATTGGTTTAATCCCGCTTATGTTTTTACGGTGGAAATTAAATGTGATGACAATGGGAGAGGAAGAAGCGAAAACGATGGGCATTAATACGAAAGTAATTCGTGTTATTGTTATTGCTTGCGCCACATTAGTAACAGCGGCAAGTGTTTCAGTCAGCGGAATGATTGGGTGGGTGGGACTTGTTATTCCCCATTTTACGAGAATGATCGTAGGTTCAGATTTTCGTGTGCTATTGCCAGCCTCGATGCTGCTAGGAGCGAGCTTCCTTTTAATAGTTGATAATTTTTCCAGATTATTGGCAACACAGGAAATCCCGCTTGGAATTTTAACTGCATTTGTAGGGGCACCGTTCTTTATGTATTTAATTTTACGCGAGGGAAATAAGCTATGACGATTGAAGTGAACCAGTTGAATTTTAGTTATAGTGAGCGGCAAATTTTAAATAATATTACGTTTTCTTCAAATCCCAAGGATTTACTATGTGTGCTTGGTCCAAATGGAGTTGGCAAGAGTACTCTATTCCGTTGTATGCTTGGCTTGTCAAAAAATTATACAGGTGAAATTATTATAGAGGGTAAAAGTATTAGGGAGATGAAGACGGTGGAGCTGGCGAAACGGATTGCATATATTCCACAATCTCATCATCCAACCTTTAATTTTTCAGTATTAAGTACCGTACTAATGGGTTTAACTGTTCATCTAAAGGGAGTGTCAATGCCAAAGGCAGTACATGAAAAAGAGGCTCTAGCAGCATTGGACATGCTCGGAATTGCCCATTTATGGAATCGTGGATATGCAGAGATAAGCGGCGGGGAAAGACAGCTTGCTCTCATAGCTCGGGCCATTGTTCAAAAGACAAAGCTTCTTGTTATGGATGAGCCAACTGCCAATCTTGATTATGGGAATCAAATGCGTGTGATGGCGAAAGTGAAGGAGCTTGCCAATCAAGGATATATTATCATTCTATCAACTCATAATCCTGAGCATGCTTTTCTATATGGCAATAAGGTACTCGTTATTTATAAAGGTAAAATTATTGAAATGGGCAACCCTATGGAAATAGTAACAGAAGAATTATTGCAGCAAGTATATGGGGTAAATGTAAAGCTCCATGATATTGATACAGGTGATGGAGATGTAAGAGTGATTGTGCCGAATCGGAAGAGAGGGATGGGATGAGCATGTTTTGGACAGATAAAAGTACGCGTTGGTATAAGCATGCTGCTGAGTACACGAAATATTATCAAGCCATCTATGATGAAATATCCACGTACATTTATGAGACGGACTCTGTCTGTGATATTGGCTGTGGATTAGGCTATTTAAGTGACGAAATTGCGAAGAAGGCTAGCACGGTTACTGCTACTGATTTTGAGGAGAGACCATTGCTTGATCTTGCGGAGAGAGTGAAGCAGGATAGCATTACGAATCTAGAAATATTACAGAGTGATTGGGCTGAAATTTCTGATGAGCCCCAATGGGACATAGTAGTAAGCAGCTTTTTCAAAAGCAATCTAGCAGATATTAGTAAGTTATTAGGCTTTTGCCGAAAGAGATTAATATTAGTCGTTTCAAATGGAAGTGAAGATTCATTTTTACCATGTGGAAGGTCAGGGCATTTCCGGAGGAAGGCTGATTATTTAAAGGAAGGCTTAGTTGAAAGGAATATACCATTTCTATATCGGGCTCTTTCTGTTCAGTTTGGTCAGCCGCTTTTTTCTCGGGAAGCGATAGTAGAATTTATTAAACATTATTTACCTGACTGTGAGCAGAAGGAAATAGATGCACATATTCATGCACATGTGAAAAAAATTCAAACTGATTCATTTGGAAACGAATATTTTCTTTCGAACAAAAAGGATATAGGGATTTTTATCATTGAAAAAAAGAGTTTAGAAAGGCAAATATGTCGATTTGATAAGAAATAGTGAACGAAAATAATTGATTGGAGGAATTTGATGAAGCATTTTAAAAAAATGAGTGTGCTGTTATTTGCACTTATACTTATTCTTTCCAGCTTAGCAGGCTGTAATCAAAATAAAGCCGGAAATAAATCACAGGGAGAAAAGGAAGAAGTTAAAGTAGTACAAGAGGAAGCTCAGAAAGAAGAACCAACTACACAAATGTTTACGGATTCTACTGGAAGAGAGGTTGAGCTTCCAACAAATATTACAAAGATTGCACCATCAGGCCCGTTGGCACAAATGGTTCTATATGCAGTTGCTCCAGAAAAGCTGATTGGCTGGGCGAGAAAGCCTTCTGGTGATGATGAAAAATACTTTAATAAGGAAATTTTAGATTTACCTACATTTGGAATGTTTTATGGGGACACATTTAATTTAGAAGCATTAATTGCAGCAAAGCCTGATGTAATTATAGATATTGGCGAAGCGAAGAAAACGGTTAAAGAAGATATGGACGAAATCCAAAAAACTACTGGAATTCCAACGGTTTTTGTTGAAGCAAAGCTAGATACGATTCCTGAAGCCTTTAAAACATTAGGTGAGCTTCTTTCTGAAGAGGAATATGGAAATACTTTAGCAGCTTATAGTGAAGAAGCGCTAAAGGCTGCGAAAGACTTTGTTGCGGCAAAACCAGAAAATGAGTGGGTTAAAGTCTTTTATGGTATTGGAGAAAGTGGGTTAAATACGAATGGAAAAGGCTCCTTTCATGCGGAGATTTTTGATTTTGTCGGCTTAGATAATGTTGCCGTGCTTGATCAAGCAGCAAGTAAGGGCGGCGGAAATGAAGTATCAATGGAGCAGCTGCTTTTATGGCAGCCAGATGTGATTATCTTTGAGCCTAACAGTATGTATGAGAAGGCTTTAGCAGGCGATGCTTTATGGAAGGATTTAAAGGCTGTACAGGAAGGGAAGGTATATGAAGTGCCAGTTGGACCATACAATTGGCTCGGCTTCCCACCATCAATCAATCGAATTCTAGGAATAAAGTGGCTCGGAAATCTCTTTTATCCTGAACAATTTAATTATGATATGCTAAAGGAAACAAAAGAGTTCTACCAACTATTCTACCATTACGATCTAGCTGACGAAGAAGCGACAAAACTATTATCCCGTTCCACACTTAAATAATGCTACATCATCGGTGGACAGAATAGAGTGATCACGGTGCATGACACCGTCCGTGGACAGTTTTGGTGTTTTTGTACGCATGGCGAGGATGTTTTTTGAAAAATTAGAGTATATTAAGTAGGCAGGGGAGTGTTCCTCTGCTTTTTTTGGTTTTTGATTAGATACCCATAGGTTTTGCCCCCGCATTTTGATAGAATAAAGAATAATAGATAGTTTTCGGACTTTTTTTCTAGCAAGTAGGAAGCTTCCTCTGCAAGCTAGGTAAAGATTTATGCGCAAATTCGCCCAGTCGAATTTGATAAAAGGTTGGTGGTAAAAGTGGCACAAGAATGGTTGGTTGAATTATTAAAAGGGACAGGTAAGCTTCTTCTTCATCCTGTTTTTTATTATCTTTTTATAGTAGCTGCGATTTTAGGGGTTTCCCGGGTCAAGAGAGAGCGAAAAGATTTTCATGTACGTGCGGAGAATGCGTATTTTGAACTTCGGCAACTTCTCCCCCTTGGCTTAATTGTTGGGCTCGTTCTGTCGATTACGATCATTTTTGTCGGACTTGTTATTCCGATTGAAACAATTCTTTTTACAGCAGGCTTTACGATCTTGTTGAGTTTGACAACAAAGATTAGATTAATCTCACCAGCTTATACACTAGGCTTTGCTTTTTTTGTGACCATTTTTGCGCTTGATGGGCAATGGTCTTTGCCTACCTTTTTAACATCAATTACTGACTCGGAGCAAGTCATTTTCCCTTCGATCGCTGTTCTCCTGGCACTTCTTATCATTGGAGAAGGGATTCTAATCTTCAAAAATGCACGGAAAGGCACTTCACCGAAATTAATCGTCAGCAAACGTGGACAAATCATTGGTGTCCATGAAGTGAAACGACTTTGGATGATTCCGCTGTTTCTTATTATTCCAGGTGAGGCATTGCAGGCACCATTCGAATGGTGGCCCGTTTTCTCAATCGCTGGAAAATCATATTCCATTATGCTTGTTCCATTCGCTGTTGGATTCTTCCAACAAATCCAAGGCAGTCTTCCGATTGAGGCGATTAAAGCAACTGGAAAGAAGGTCATCACTCTTGGAATCATTATGGCTATGCTTTCAGTATCAGGGCTTTGGATGCCACTTGCTTCAATAGCGGTTGTTGCCCTCGCTATTATTGGCCGTGAACTTATCACATTAAGGCAAAGAATGAGGGACGAAAGCAAACCTTTTTATTTTTCGAAAAAAAATCACGGTGTCACGATTTTAGGAATCATTCCTGAATCGCCAGCAAGTCATATGGGTTTGCGAATCGGTGAGCTGATTACGAAGGTAAATGGGATTTATGTTCATGATAAAAAGGGCCTCTATGAAGCACTATTAAAAAACCGTGCTCACTGCAAGCTTGAAGTTCTTGATATTTCTGGTGAAGTTCGTTTTACTCAACGAGCCTTATTCGAAGGCGACCATCATGAATTGGGCATTCTATTCGTACAGGACGAGCGGAAAAAAGGGAATGAGGCAGTGTGATGTAAATGTTCATGTTGGAAAATGAACAAAAAGGTCCATACTTAAGAAGATATGACATGTATGTGAGATAAGATTTATTAGAAAAAGCGGAAACAAGAATGATTGATAAGGAATGCATGGAGATCAGTCAATGTTAAAGTCTAGTAGCGAGGTAATTTTCATATTTCCAGTCTGGTGGTCTAATGTTCCAGCTATAATCCAGTCAGTAAAAGTTATCACAACTGGACAAGCTCCTAAATGGTATATTCAATTTATAGGAGGAAATGGTATAAAAAAATCTTTTATTAAAGCTACATTGAAAGCTGTGGGAATGAAAAACATTCAATGGTTACACTGTGGATATGTATCTACAGGTAAGAATGAAAACCGGGTTCAATTTTTAAATTCATTACCTACCAAACTCTAAATATATATTTGGAACAAACCTTTTTCAGATTCATCTTACTAGCCTAGGATTATCCAAGTGAACATGTATTCCAGCAATGGATTCACTTGGATGTCTATTTTTTTTGTGTTTTTCCATTCCGTACCTTTTTTTCTATATCTAGATTTAAAAATTCATCCAACTTAAATCTAGTGCCATTAAAAAGAGTAGTAAAATCTTGATTTTATTAAAAGTATCAATTATTATTTACTTACCGGTAGGTAAATAAAAGGAGCGAGAGAAAAATGAATAATAAAGTAGATATGTATAATCTAATTGTAGAAACAGCCTATAAGATGTTTTCTAAAAATGGTTTTGAAAAAACAAGTTTATCAATGATTGCTAAAGAAGTAGGAATCTCGAAGCCCGCTATTTATTATTATTTTGATTCTAAAGATAATTTAATCGATGTTATATTTGAAGAAATTTGTAAACAAATTGAACTTCAATATACTTTTACATTTGAACATATAAATGCTGAGGGCTTTAACCAATTTATGTTATCAATTGGTTATCAAATGATAGAAGAGCAGGAGAATGATGAATACTTTAATAAGATTTTTAATGAATATATTTTATTAGCCACTCGAAATGAAAAGTATCTAAATCGGTTGTATGAGATTCAAAAAGGCTTTTTAAAGAGCTTTTATGACTTAGTGAATTATGGAGTGAAAATTGGTGCAGTTGAAAGTAAGAATATAGAATTGAAAGCTAATATGCTTGTGATGGTTTTTGATAATATTAGTAACTTCATAATGACTGAATTCCAATTAGATTATAGAGGAATATGGAAAGAAGCTATTAATAGTGTTCTTAAGGTGGAACAATTATGACCAAAAACTCACAATCTAAACGTATTGAAGGGTTGGATTTCGCTAGAGCCTTGGCTATGTTTGGAATGCTTATTGTTAACTATACAATTATTATGGGAGCGGGAGGAGATGGGCCGGATTGGCTTGTATGGTTTACTGAACTTTTTGAAGGAAGAGCATCAGCCACTTTTGTTATGTTGGCGGGTATCGGAGTTGCTTTAATGACAAGAAAGGCTAGAAATGGAGCTTCACTTTCTATTATTAGAGAAAATAGGATGAAATTATGGAAACGTTCAGCTTTTCTATTTATTCTAGGTTTACTTTTATATGTGGCAGATTGGACTGGAGATATCCTACATTATTATGGTGTTTATATGCTGATTGCATCATTTCTTATAGTGGCTTCTACAAAGCTTTTGGTTATATTAACTAGTGCTATTTTAATAATTTCACAAATCTTACAAGTAACAATGAATTATCTGAAAGGATGGCATCCTGAACAACCATTTCTGGAATATCTTGATTTTTGGACTATAGAAGGTTTTATAAGAAATCTTTTGTTTAATGGGTATCATCCAGTGTTCCCTTGGGTATGTTTCTTTTTGCTTGGAATGATCCTTGGCAGACTTGATTTATCTAAGAAAGCTGTAAGAAACAAAATGTTGTTTATTTCTTTATTTTTACTAGTAATAGTAGAAGTACTTTCAAAAGTGTTAATGCGACTATCTTTGTCGGTATTAGATGTAAACAGTGCAGAATTTCTGTTTCAAACTGGGCCAATCCCACCAAACATCTTATATATCTTATCAAATTCCGCTTCAGCGATAATTGTCATCATTGCTTCAATTTATTTCGCAGAAAAATTCGCTGGACAATGGTTGACCAAATCTCTTATTAAAACAGGACAATTAACATTAACTCACTATGTAAGCCATGTATTCATCGGCGTTGGTATATTAACTTTATTAAATAGATTAGAAAACCAAACGTTAGCATTTTCACTAATGTTCACTACACTGTTTTTTGTGGCGAGTATTTTATTTTCTGTTTTATGGAGTAGAAAATTTAAAAGAGGACCAATTGAATGGATTATGAGAAAAATAGCAAATTAATATAGTAGTAGGAGGAGAGAATTTCTGTTACATAAGAGATAACAGATTTTAAACGAGGGCATCCTTTATCCAAAAATGCCCTCGTTTGTTAATATTCAATCTAATAACCAATCATGGGATTCATCGGCAAAACTCTGAAGGTAATTCATGAATAACCCTGCATGATAACCATCACAAACAGCATGGTGAATTTGCAAAGAAACGGGAAGAAATATAGTATCTTCCTTCTGCATAAATTTCCCTGCAGTGATAATCGGTAAAAGGAATTTACCTTCGTTATTAATGTTGAGATTAAAACCAGTAAATGAACTCCATGGAATCATTGATATGGGAAAAGTATTTTCAGGAATAGGGGATTTCGGAAATAAACCTATCCTACCTTTATATTTTTTTAAATCAGTTTCGTAATCCTTATGGAACTGATTAAAGTTATCTGATGTTTCTGTCCAAATGCTTGAAAATGTTTCTGATTCTTCATTAAAAATCGTGTAACTTGGATTTACTTTATCCCAATAACCTAATTCACCTCGGCTATTAAAACACGTTCTAAATGCAATATGATTGTTGACAGCTTTTGTTACCATATAGATGAACGTTGGATAAAACCTAAAGTTATTTTTTTTAATGTTTTTATACAGAATGCTAATATCTATTTCTGACGTCATACTAAATGTTGTTTGTTGGTTAATATAATGCTCAAAATATTCGTGTCGATGCCAGTTCTTTTGATCAATTTTATTAAAAATCATTATTGTCTGCCTCCTAAATTTGTTAATTTTTATTTAGGAGGCTAATTTCACTGCTTTTTTCATTAATTACACCCTTTATCCTGCATTAACGGGCTGTAAGACCCCCACTTCAAGAAGTTAAGGGAAACCAAAAATTCTAAGTGGGGGATCAAACAGTCCGTAAATGCCCGATTGGTTCAACTAACAATCAGTGGGGGATGGGGCCGACTAAGAGCGCCACGTCCTGTGGCAACGTCGGCACTTGCACGTCCTGTGCTTCGGAAAGCCCCCACTGATTGAGTTTCACTTTATACGATTTGTCTGATAAACGAATTATATCAAATTTTTTTTGCCACTCAACAATCTATATTCTTATTATAATACATTCTCACTCTATATTTTTTTGTGCTGCTTTAATTAATTCTAAATATTGAGAATCCCCTTCACTTTATGAAACTAAATAAAAAACGAATCTATCAATACATGTTTAATAGATTTGCTCTTTATCTCAAAATGCCAGTTGAAAGTTATAGAATGGGGATGGCAAAATAAATTGGAGCTGTTTGCCATCTCAAGATACTGCACTATTTTCATTCACAATGCGTGTTTCAATAAGTGACACTTTCAAGTTCCTTTTTGTATATTTGCCTTTGAATTATTTCTTGTCTATAAGTGATTGAATATAGATTTCAGTCATTTTAATTTGTTCTTTCCACAATGAAAGGAGCCATTCTGTGTCTTCCAGAGAGATTAAAAAAGTCGCAAATCCATTTATATAAGTTGCTATTAAATCATTTATTAGTTCAATATCAGAAGGGGTTAATTGGTCACCATAAAAATCATTTAATAAAAGCTCAAATAAATCAAACGGTGTTTTTTCTCGGTATTTACTGAAGATAAGATCATCAAACTCTTTATCGTATGAAGATTTCACTACAAATTGCAGTTGAACATTAATCAGATTTAAGTATTCTTTATTATTTTCATCCATAAAAAAAAGAAGATATTTTAGCATAATATCAGAAAAAGAATCTGTTTCTTTAGATTCATTATAAATTTGTTCTAATGCTTCACTCATTAGTACATCAGAAAAAATAAAAGCTTCTTGTTGGATGGTCTCCATAGAACCGAAATGATGAAATACACTTGCTTTACTGACATTTGCCTTCTTTGCAATGCTGTTAGCACTTAGTGCCTCTATACCATTTTCTGCTATCAAAGATATAGTAGCATTTAGTAATGCTTCTTTTGTTTTATTTCCCTTTTTTTCCCTACCATCTATCATTAACGTACCTCCTAACAGAATGGTTGTCACATTTTCTTGAGTCAATTATATCACAATCAAAATACTTGACCGATTGGTTAGTTTTGGGTATTGTTTATTTGACCGTTCGGTTATTTTTGTTAGCAAGCTAATTATTTTTTAGAGTTCAATTAGATAATGAGAAAGAAAATTACTTGTTTTGCGATATTACTTGGATTATTAACGTTTTTTATCATTTTTAGTCAATTTTTAAGTCCTTCCCAAGAAGAAGTGGGGGAAACAGAAAATAAGGTTATGGACTAACATATTTTTTAGTTAAACGGTTCAATCAAAGGAGGTGTTTTGGTTGTATAAAATTGGAGAATTTTCGAGGATTAATAAAATATCTCAAAGAATGTTAAGGTATTATGATGAGAAGGCTTTATTAAAACCAAAAAAGGATAAAACAAATGGTTATCGTTACTATACGAACGATGATAGTGCCATAGCAAATAAAATAAAGTTATTGCGTAAATACCATTTTTCAATTGATGAAATAAAAAATGTATTGGAAATAGACTCCACATCAATCAAAGACAAATATGAACAGAAGATTGCTGAATTGTATGAAAAAACAATGGAATATTATCGTGTTATCGAGGAAATGAAAACCTATATTGATCCGAAAAACCCAACCAAAAGGGTGAACGCCTATAACGTGTTTTGTGGAGTAAGGAAACCATTTCATGCTCTATGTTTAAGAAAAGTTGTCGATGAAAATGGCTTGGAGTTGTTAATAAATGAACTTCATATATCCGTAGATCATTTGAATCCAATTTTGAACAGCAAACATTTTGCGATTTTTCATTCAGTGGAGAAGGGGGATTATTCTCGATATGATGTAGAAGTATGTCAACCAATAATATTAGAAGAGGAAGCAAAAGATACTAGAATAAAATTTTTTGAGGAAACAAATTATATCTATACCGTACATATAGGTAATTATGACAGTATTAGTTATGCTTACAGTGCATTATATGACTGGGCTCATACGAATGGATATCGTTTAGATGGCCCTTTTATAGAAAAATATTATACAGATGAATTTATTACATTAGATAAAGATGAATATGTCACTGAAGTTGGTATTGCTATAAAATCAAATTCTTAATGAGGTGAATTTAAATGAATAAAACATGCAATCAAGCAATAGATGCAGCAATTCTACAATTATTTAACAACCTTTCACCAAATGAACCAGGCTGTGCTTATATTGCGAGTTTCGATGATGGTGTAACTTATAAGGGAGCAATTGGTTTAGAATCGATAGAAAAAAAACTACCGCTCACAACTAAAACCATTTTTAACATTGCATCCGTCTCTAAACAATTTACAGCATTCGCCATTTTATTATTAGAGAAAGAAGGAAAACTGAGTCAAGACGATTCAATATTAAAATATGTACCTTCCCTAGGAGCATATGCTGAACCTGTGACTCTAAGACATTTAATTCATCATACTGGTGGATTAGTAGATTATATGGAATTAGCTGAGAAAGATGGGATTTCAAATACGGATAAATTAACTGCTGAGCAATCTCTAGAGCATCTTGAAAATCATCAGATTGCAGATTTTCCGGTCGGAACAAAATTTGAATATAGTAATACAGGGTATTTTTTATTATCTTTAGTAGTTGAAAAAGCTAGTGGAAAATCTCTTCGTGAATTTTCGAAGGAGCGTATTTTTGAACCTTTAAATATGAACGACACAACCATTGTGGATTGCTATCCTACCAATATTCCGGTTGCTCGTGGTTACTTGAAGAATGAGCAAGGGGCATATGAAATATATGAAAGCCCTTGGGAACATACTGGTGATGGACAGGTTCATACAAATATTGAGGACTTAGTTAAATGGGGACAAAACTTCGCTGAAGGTACTGTTGGTGGGAAAGAGCTCGTTAAAAGAATGGGAGAGATAGGACCAAAAACTTCTCCAGCCGGTGAGATCATTATTGAAAATGAAGATTATGCTTTTGGCTTGTCTATTGGCGAAGATTTTAATACTGATTACTTGGAACATTCAGGACTCTGGGGTGGCTACCATTCACACTTTATGCGCTTCCTAGAAGAGGGTTTAACGATTGCAGTATTAAGTAATTATGAGGATTTTAATACGGAAGAATATGCTAAAAAAATAGCAGAAATTATTTTGGGGAAAAGCGTAAAGAAATAAACTCATAGATTCATATAACAATCGTAGTAAGAATATCTGTTACTATGACATGTAAAGCAACGTAATCATGGCAATGTCTTTGTCTTTTCTTCGAAAGGGAGCTACTTACTAATTCAATAGGAGATTACAATAAATGAATATAACCCTTACCGATGTGGTTAAGAATAATTATGAGGATGTTTGCGACCTATCTATAGCTGAAGATCAGTATGATTATGTAGCAGAAAATATGTGGTCACTCGTTGAGTCCAAATTCTACCCATCCTATCATACACGAGCAATTTGTTTAGACGGCGAACCAGTTGGTTTTTTCATGTGAGTGCCTGAAACAAAAAAGAGAATATCAATTTGGCGATTTATGGTAGATCAAAACTATCAAAACAAAGGTATCGGGCGTAAAGCTTTGCAACTAGCCCTTGATGAAATTAAGCGGACAGATGGATTAGAAGAGATTGAAATCTGTTACAATCCAAATAATCCAGTAGCGAAAGACTTTTACGCCAGCTTTGGTTTCGTTTTGTTTATTTTTTATTCGGCAGTATCAATTTGGAACTTGATTCAATGAGCGTTTTATTTACTTAATAGCAATGAGAGCTTTAATAATTTCATTCCAATAGTCTTTATAAGTTTTTTTTCCTTTAGTCTCTATCTGTTTTGAATGAATAATCTTTTTCTTTTTGTCTTTTTTCGTTAGGCTCTTCATCCGAAAATCCTCCCTTTTAAATGTGCTTTGGATGCAATGTCTAACGGTCAAAAAACTGAATTCCGCACAATTTAAACGCATCTGAATACGGAGCATATCCTACTAATCTTTTTGTTTCTTCAATATTTAAACGTTTAAAACGATTATCAGATATACCATGTAAGATTGAAAAAGGAGGCAGGTTTTTAGCAGAAATCGTTTTTAGGAGAAGATCACTAAAATCTTCTGGACTTATATACGCACTCATGTCTCGAGCTGAAAATGGCTGACCCTCAGGCTTATAATCGTCATAAGCACCAATACGGATAGCGATACTTTGTAACTGTTTCTCATATGCGAAGTATGATGCTAGTGCTTCCACAAAGCATTTGCTAACCCCATACATATTCTTTGGTCTAACAGGTGAAGAATCATCTG
>JAEWDX010000027.1 GCA_023389895.1 Bacillota bacterium | reverse complement strand
CAATCATCTTTCGTATTTGGGTGGGGTTCTATCGCTTTGCGAACCCGTTGAATTCTTCGATCCGTGTTCGTATATGTGCCTTCCACTTCTCCCCATGATCGCGCTGGAAGAACAACATCTGCCAGTTTTGCTGTTTCGGTGAGGAAAATATCTTGAACAATCAGCAGATCAAGCTTTTCTAATAGCTCTCTCGTATGATTCATATGGACATCTGCTACTAAAGGATTTTCTCCAATACAATAAAGCGCTTTTACAAATCCATTTTCCATTTTCTCAAACGCTCTCGTCTGTGTATCTCCGGAAACTGGATTTATCTTCATTCCCCAAGCTTTTTCGAAACGGGCGCGATATTCATCATTCGTGATACTTTTTGCACCTGGTAGTTGATTTGGTAAACACCCCATATCTCCTGCACCTTGAACATTATTTTGACCGCGAAGCGGCATGATCCCACTGCCTTCTTTTCCAATATGTCCAGTAATTAAAGCAAGATTAGCAACATTGAACACATTGTTCACACCACAATGATGCTCAGTAATCCCTAAAGTGTAGGCAATCATCGCTCGTTCCGCTTTCGCATACTGTCTAGCAGTTAGTATAATATCTTCAGCTGTTAGCCCCGTAATTTGTGCAGCGAATTCGGGAGTATACATTTCTACCTGTTCCTTTAATTTAGAAAAATCAGCCGTATTTTTCTCAATAAATTTTGGATCATATAATTCCTCTTGAATGATGACATGAATCATAGCATTCATTAAAGCGATATCAGACCCAACATTAATCTGCAAATGACGATCGGAAAATTTAACCATGTCAATTTTCCGCGGATCAACAACAATGATTTTCAGACCTGCTTTCACAGCCTTCTTCATCCGATTTGCAATGATAGGATGTGCTTCTGTCGTATTTGAACCCATTAGAAGCAGTACGTCAGCCTTTTCAAAATCCTCTAAGCGATTCATCGGGAATCCGCTTCCAAATACAGTTGCCAGACCGGCAACACTTGGTGCGTGTCAGGTTCGGTTACATCCATCTATATTATTGCTTTCTATGACTGTTCGCATGAATTTCTGTGTTACATAGTTCACTTCATTCGTGCTTCTTGCTGTCGCAAACATCATAATGGACTCAGGACCATATTGTTCCTTAATCCCCTTTAAATTATTAGCAATATATTCATAAGCTTTATCCCATGTTGTTTCTACAAGTTTCCCAGCTTTACGGATTAATGGCGAAGTTAAACGGCTCGGTGCATGAACATATTCATAAGCAAACGAACCTTTAACACATGTTTGTCCTTTATTAACGGGTGCTTCCTTATCGCCGCGGATTTTAACAATTTTATTGTCCTCCACTTCAAGAACGAGCCCGCACCCTGTGCCACAATAACCACAAACAGTTTTAACCTTTGCAGCCTCCCCCATTTTTTCATCCTCCTTTTAAACATAATGCAATACCTTCATCATTTATTATACAATATTATCATTAAGGGGATAATAATAATTGTCCGGAAGATTGAATTTCCCGACATTGTCACATTAATAATGTTAATTAATCGTCATTGCTTACATTACCTAGTCTTGCCGAAACTTGATTTCCAAGCTTGATCATTCTCGGCTGCAATTGCTTCAACCTAGATTCGTTCATTCGAATCGATGGCCCTGAAATGCTAACAGCGGCAATCACATTCCCTTTATGGTCAAAAATAGGCACAGCAATACAAGTAATTCCATATTCATTTTCCTCTAGATCTAAGGCAAAGCCGTTTTTCCGAACATCAACTAGCTCCTGCAAAAAATCTTCTTTATTCGTTATTGTTTTATCTGTATGGACAGGCAGTCCTTTTCTTTCGAAAATTTCAAGCACAATCGAATGTGGAAGATGTGCTAAAATCGCTTTTCCTACCGATGTGCAATGCATTGGCGCTCTCTTCCCGACCTTTGAATGCATTCGCAAAATTTCATTTCCTTCTAACTTTTCAATATAAACAACTTCTCCTTGATCATAAACGACAAGATGAATCACTTCATTCGTCTCTGCTTCTAACTCCTTTAAAAACGGATTTGCCTCCTCGCGTAAATCAATGGAATCTAATAATTTTGAACTTAGCTCTAGAAATTTATAGCCAAGCTTGTAGCGACTTGATTGCTCATCCTGTTCAACATAACCATATTGTACTAATGTTGAAAGAATTCGAAATACAGAGCTTTTATTAATATCCATCTTGTTCGCAATTTCGGTGACGCCAAGTCCCCCTTTCTTCATGCTTATTAGGGCAATGATATCTAAAGCTCTACTAACTGACTTCACCATATTTTCTCTGTTCATGCATTTCACCTCAATGTTCTCTCTGTCTGCAAAAGTTAAGCTATGTTAAAAATTACGTTATTTATGCGAATAAAAGCTGTTAAGAATATGTATACAAAAACTATATCCCAATCCTAATTAGGCAAGAATGATCAGAAAAATAGCATAGGGCCGTCCGATACATATGACGGATAGCCCTATGAAATAATAATATTTATAATTGATTAAGCACTACTTTATCCTTTGCTTCTAAACGGCGCTTATGAAGAATTGGCTCAGTATAGCCATTTGGCTGATCGTAGCCTTGAAATACAAGATCACGAGCAGCTTGGAAAGCAGTCGAGTATTCATAATCAGAAGCCATTGGGCGATATTCTGGATCACTTGCATTTTGCTCATCAACAACTTTTGCCATTCGTTTCAATGTTTCCTCGACCTGTTCCTTCGAACAAATGCCATGATGTAGCCAATTGGCAACATGCTGACTCGATATTCTAAGTGTTGCTCGGTCTTCCATTAAGCCAATATTATGAATATCAGGTACCTTCGAGCAGCCAATTCCTTGCTCGACCCAGCGGACAACATAGCCAAGAATCCCTTGAACATTATTATCAAGCTCCTGCTGAATTTCTTTTTCTGACCATGTCGGTATCTCGACTACTGAAACTTGGAGAATTTCATCGCGTAAATCGTTTATTTCTGCGATTAAATCATTTTGCACTTTCTTAACATTCACTTTATGATAATGAAGGGCATGTAATGTTGCTGCGGTTGGGGATGGCACCCAAGCTGTATTTCCACCCGCTTTTAGATGACCAATTTTTTGCTGGAGCATTTCTGCCATCATATCTGGCATTGCCCACATTCCTTTCCCAATTTGCGCACGTCCATGGAAGCCACTTCGTAAACCATTATTCACATTTGACTTTTCATAAGCATTTAGCCAAACAGATGATTTCATTTCATGTTTACGAATCATTGCTCCCGCTTCCATTGATGTATGAATTTCATCACCAGTACGATCTAAGAAGCCTGTATTAATAAAAGCAATACGTTCCTTTACTTCACGAATACAAGCTTTTAAGTTTAAGGATGTTCGGCGTTCTTCATCCATTACCCCGATTTTGAGTGTATTCCGTTCTAATCCGATTAAATCTTCGACACGATTAAATAGTTCGTTAGCAAAGGCAACCTCTTTTGAACCATGCATTTTCGGCTTGACAATATAGATAGAGCCTTTTTGCGAATTTTTATATGGACCACCTAATAATGAATGCTTAGCAATTAAGCTTGTCACTACTGCATCTAAAATACCTTCATAAATTTCTTCTCCATTTTCGGTTAAAATCGCATTAATTGTCATTAAATGACCAACATTACGAACTAGCATAACCGATCGACCTGAGAGAGAAAATGATTGCCCATTGGGCGCTAGATAATCTCTATTAGGATTTAATATTCTCTTGAAAGTTTCTCCATCTTTTGCGAATGTTGCAAATAGATCACCCTTCATCAGTCCAAGCCAATTACGATAGACTAATACTTTATCTTCTGCATCAACAGCGGCAACAGAATCTTCGCAATCCATTATCGTTGACAAAGCAGCTTCTAAGAGAATATCCTTCACACCCGCATCATCCGTTTTTCCGATTGGATGGCTGCGATCAATTTGAATTTCAAAGTGAAGGGCATTATTTTTACATAAAACAGCTGTCGGGCTCCCTGTTTCACCTTTATAGCCCGCAAATGTCTCATCATTAACTAAAGCGCTTTCTTGTCCATTATTTAATGTAACAGATAATTTTTCATTGATTACTTGATAATTAACGACATCTTTATGTGAGCCGACTTTTAACGGAATCGTCCGATCAAGAAACTCCTTTGCAAACGCGACAACTTTCGCACCGCGGACCGGATTATATTCTCCGCTTTGATGTGCACCATCTTCCTCGCCTATACAATCGGTTCCATAAAGTGCATCATACAAACTTCCCCATCTAGCATTAGCAGCATTTAATGCATAGCGAGCATTATTTACTGGAACAACTAGCTGTGGACCTGCTTGCAGAGAGATTTCGTCATCGACATTTACTGTCTTTATTTCGAAATCCTCCCCTTCATTTTCTAAGTAGCCGATTTCCTCTAAAAATGCTCTATACTCTGTAAAATCAAAATTTTTATTCTCACGATGCCAAGAGTGAATTTTATTTTGCAGTTCATCCCGTTCCATTAGCAATTGCCTGTTCTTTTCTGTTAAGTCATCAATCAGCTTTTCAAAGCCATGCCAAAATGATAGTTGCTCAACACCGCTCTGAGGAAGAGCTTCATTGTTGATAAATCCATAAATCCCCTTCGCAATTCGCAGTTTTCCAAATTTGATATACGTTGTCATTTCTTGCCTCCTTTTATTAATTTCTCTCTTTTATCGATTTCTCTCTGTTTGCTATTACGAAACATTGTTCCATTCTATCGTTAAAAAAATGATATCATATTGCCAAACGCCATTTCAATAATATTCAAAAAATAAAAAAAAATTGAGGGCGGATCAATTGTGTCCCACATAAAGACACACAATTGATCCACCCCCAACAAATAAGTAACACTCTATTTATTGAGCTTATATTTGAAACATGATATTTTTAGATACGACGTACATGTCCACTGAAATGGCTTTTCCAGTAACCACTGGTCATATTGGCAATCGCAACTCCTGTAGAGCTTTGTGAACCAATAAATTTACCGCCTCCAATATAAATACCAACATGTCCGTCCTTTTTATAAGTGTCAAAGAATACTAAGTCACCAGGTTGAATGTTATTGTATGAAGTTCTAGTCCCTTGTGTTCGCATACCGGCTGTACTTGTTGGTAATTGGATACCTCCTTGAGCAAATGCCCAAGATACGAAGCCGGAACAATCAAATCTTCCACTTGCAATATCTGATTGCGTTCTTCCCGCACCGAATACGTAAACAGAATTTCCGAAATACCGGTAACCAGAAGAAATAATTGTATTGAAATCTCCAGTTGAAGAAGTAACATTATTAGTAAAGCCTGGATCTTTATAGCTATTTGCTGGTTTTGTCACTGTTTGCGTTCCAGATCCAGAGACTGGAAGAGTTTTTTGTGCTTGTTGTGCTCTCAGGCTTTGTTCAATTTTATTTTGAATTGCTCTTTCTTTTGCAGCTAATGTACTATCCTCCATTTTTAAATTTGCTTTTAATGAGGCAATTTCATCTTGCTTTACTTGAAGTTGCTTTTTCAATTCTTCATTTTGTTGTTTTTGTTCTTCCATTGTCGCCCGAATGCCTTCAAGCTCTAATTTCATATCTTCTAAATCTGCCAGTTTCTTTTCAACTGATTGCTGCTTCATTTCTAGCTCTTTTTTATCAGCGTCATGCTGCTTTATTATATCTTGGTCAGCATTCATAATAGTAGAAACAGCCCCGACCCTTTCAATGAAATCACTAAAGTTTGTCGCACCGAGAAGAACTTCAATATAACCAATCGTGCTACCGTTTTCCTGATAAGCCTGTGCACGCTGCTTTAATATTTCATTACGCTTCTCTATTCTCTCCTGAATCACGGCAATTTCAGCTTTAAGTTTTTCGATTTCTTCATTAGTCGAGATAATATCTTCTTTTGTCTTTACGATTTGATTATTATTATCAATGATCGCTTGATCAACACGTTTAATTTGTGCATTTAGCTTTGCTAGCTCTTCTAGCACAACTGTTAATTCCTTCTCAGCTTTTGAGATATTAGATTGGACTGACTGCCTTTCGCTTTGAATATCAACTTTTTGACTATGTAAAGATTTAGCATCTACAGACGGGATGGCAAAAGCACTTCCCAGCCCAAGCATTAATGTAGTATTTAATAGAACTAATTTCTTTTTCAAACAATTCACTGCCTTTCAAGTTTAACTTTCCCAAGCTGCTTTTCTCAAGGGCATATGTATTTATACGACAAATTACTAGTCATTTATCTATTTCATTTCTATTAGGATTATAACATTCCTATTTAACAGGTTGATGTTAGTTATATTACAAAAACATTTCAAACACTTCCAGCCGCTCCCATTACCGATAATGATTTCAAAATTGATAGGAAAAATAAGCTGAAAAAAACCCTTCCACTTTTTTGGTAGGGATTTTCAATGATTTAAATATGGATTTAGGAGCTTGATTGTCTCCTGTAATTTTTCCGTATTCTTTCGGTACATTTGCTTTGCTTCAACGGACTCAGTCTGTAATTCGAACAATTCCAGATCTGCCTCGCATTTTTTTAGCATTGCCATTAATAATGGTCTTGTTTGTGGGCTTGGTACATTGATTTTATCATCATAAATATCAACGACTAAATCGCCGAAAGAATCCACTTGAGCAAAAAAAACATTATCCAATGTAACATTTAATTTATCTAATTCGATATCAAGCCATTTCCGTGTTTTTCCAGTTGCTTTCAGAGCATCATAAACGATTTGTCCATCACGGATAACTGTTTGTGGAACGGTGTCCTTTCCAACCTGTATATTCAAATCCTTTGGCGTTAATGGTCGGAGTTCTTTTTTTAGCAGGACACTTAAATCACCAGTTTGTTCCAAAACTGCAAATTCTACATCAGCAATATTAAAAACATCTTTCTTTCGTAGCAAGTAAGTGAGTTCATCAGTAGAATACATTTCTTTTTTTAAGTTATCTTCCATAATCTTACCGTCTTTAATAAAGATCGTCCTTTTTCCTTCGACAAAATCGCGAAAGGTATTGCTTTTTAATGAAATAAAACCAACAAGATAGGTAAACATTCCAAAGATGAAAATAGCAAGCACACCATGACCAATGTTACCATCTAGCCCCATGATCACTTCTCCGGCAATACTTCCAATCGTAATCCCTGATATGTATTCAAAGAAGGAAAACTCAGAAATTTGTTTTTTCCCTAATACTTTCGTCAAAACAAATAATAAAATTAAAAAAACAATCGCTCGAACAATAATTTGACTCCATTCAGACATAAGAACACCTCACGGCTTATATTGGGGCTCTTCGAGTATTAATTCATTTACGCGTATTTCTAAATCCTTCTTTACTTCATTCATGATGAGCATCGTTGAATGAAAAGTTCTTTGGGCTCCTTCATCTTGAGAATTCAATGCCAAAGTCGATAACTGTGCTTCAATTCCTTTAATCGTTGATAAACATTGCTTCACGTTTGAAATGATCGTCATTTTATTCCCCTCCAAAAGGTGGAACTTCAATTCATTATGCTTCAATCGACAATATCTTGATTATATGCCAACATTTTACACAAATAGTCTTCAACAAGTATTTCAAGATAATGAAAAGGTTGGCTAAAAGCCAACCAATAGATCATTGCCTATATTGTGGCTCTTCTTGTTGAATTTGTTCAAGTCGTGGTTGAATAGTATCAATGATTGATTGGGTTTGCTGTGCGGCTGTCTGATATAATTGCTTTGCTTGCTGATTATCGGTTGATAAAGCAAAGGTTTCAAAGCTTGCCTGCGCACTTTTTAGTCCTGCTATCGTTTGTTTAACATCTGTAGCAACTGTCATTGTAATCCCCCTTATTTCTTATTAATAAAACTTACATGTGATATTATTGCACGATTAGGCCGGTCTTATGTGTTGTTTACATAAAAAAACTGCTGTATTTATTTTACAACAGTTTTTTTCTTCTTATATTCATTACAACTTGGTATAGCACTTCAGAAATGACTAAACCGACAGCAATAGCTCCAGAAATCATGAATGCTTTGGCCGCTAACTGAATCGCTGTATTGTAATCATTTTCAACAAAATGGCGCATCGCATCATAGGCGAGTCCTCCAGGTACTAATGGAATGATTCCCGATACACTAAAAATGATGACAGGTGTTTTATATATTTTAGCAAAAATCAGACTAATGACCGCAATGCATGATGAAGCTATTAGCGATGCAACAACCACATCCAATTGTTTATTTACCAGAAAAACATAAACAAGCCAGCCTGCCATGCCGACAAATCCGCATTTAAGCAATGATTTTTTCGGTGCATTAAATAAGATGCCGAAACATGCTGTTGCGACAAAGCTTGTAATTAGATTGGTTACCATTTTATTTCCTCCTGTTTTCCATTAGCCCTAGAAAAATGCAACAACAACAGCAATTCCAGCACCAATTGCAGAAGCGGTTAAAAATGCATCCGCCCCTTTTGATAATCCTGATACTAAATGGCCAGCCATTAGGTCACGAATCGCATTTGTAATTAATAGCCCAGGAACGAGCGACATGACTGAGCCAATAACAATTTTATTAAATTGAATTCCAAGCCCGGTATAAACAAAAATAAAAGCTATTAGTCCGATGATCAGTGAAGCTAAAAATTCGGAGAAAAATTTCACTTTCACTATTCGATGGATATAAATAAAGCATGCATAGCCAAGTCCACCAGCAATCAATGCTGGGATGAAATCTTGCCATTGACCGAGAAACATCATTAAAAAACAGCCACTTGCGATCGAAGCAGCTAAAATTTGCTGATAAATTGGAAAGGTGAAATCTTCCCCCTCAATTTCATAAAGCCTTGACAATGCAGCCTCATAATTAAGATCCCCGTTACTTATCTTTCTTGAAACACCATTAACTAGCGTCACTTTGTATAGATCAGTCGTCCGCTCAACAATCCGAATAAACTTCGAAGGCTCCGTTCCATCAATCGAAAAAAAGATGCCAGTAGGTGTTACATAGCTATGTGTTTGTGAATAATTGAAGGATGCAGCTATTCGCGACATTGTATCTTCCACTCGATATGTTTCTGCTCCGCATTGCAGCATAATCTTTCCTGCAAGCAAACAAATTTCAATTACTTCAAACGTTTGCGGATATATATTTATCTTTTCCACACTTTTCCCTCCTGCTTTTCGGAAATGCGTAGACGTTTATAACGTCATATAATTTAAATCATAATCTACATCTTAACGGATTTTTTCCATTTTTCAAAGACTATTTCGTTAACTTACTTCGATAAAAACAAATAAAAGAACCAGCGATCGTGTTTATTAACGAAAGGAATGGTTCTTTTATTTTTGGAAATATTTACGAGCCTATAATCTGACATAAATTCATTTCTTCGATCAAAAAATAAGATTGTAGTTTCCCTTGATAAACAAGCTGATGGGAGGATATATGTTTCAAATCCTTAGGTGTGATCATAGATAGCTGCTTATCTATGTTAAGCAGTCTACCCTCATTTAAAATCATCGCGACAAAGTGTGAACAGAAAAATGCATCCTTCCTAATGAAGCGTTTATTTAAGGCAATCGCGAAAAGACCTAATAAATTATACCGATATTTCTTTTGATTTTCTTCGATTTTTTTTATTAACTGCAGCATATCATGATATTGGGTGTCTGTGACATTGAAAACATAAATGGCACAGTTTGCATTCTTAAAAAAAGACGAACGAATGTCTTCTTTTACAAATCCTCCAATGAATGGGTTTCTTGGTCTTTTTCGGCCAAAGCTATACACATCCAGCAGATCCTGATCAAAACCAATTGAAGCATGGTTATAACATTCTTTCGTATATAGTTTAATCATTCTCGTAAATAAAGTTCCAGTGTCGGTAAGCAGAAGATATACATTTCTGTTTCCCATAATAAAACCTCCTGCCTAAAGCTAAGTGTCATGCATTTTTATTTCATTATCTGCTCTTATTAAATCAAATTATTTTTATCCTCTTAAGAAGCTTAAGCATTATTTTTATCTAAGTCTGGAGATGTAGGGAATATTTCTAAAAATACTTACCATCGTCAATATTATACAAAATCTAATGCGGTTTGAAAATAATCGTTTTTCCTAGATTAATGTGGATTATTAAAGGAGGAGCATTTATGTGGTATTGGATTTTACTATTTATAATCCCAATTGTCATCCTTGCCTTTTTCGAAGAAATGATCTACTTCTTCGTAAACCGAACCGTTTTTGGGCGTTCAAAGCTTGAAGAGGAATGGAGAAAGAGAGCGAAACAGTTAATGAGTGTTAAAAAGAAAGTAAGCTAATCATAAAAAATTAGGAAAAGGGGCTATCTACTTTCTTTTTGGACAGCCCAATGGCAATCAAGTTATATACTATTTGCTTTGCTTTTCGAAGCTTTAATCAACTCTTCAATCGCATCATAATTTTTTTCTTCAAAGAGAGTAATGATTTTACTACCTACAATCACTCCATCACAATATTTATTCATTTCCTGAACTTGTCTTGGTGTCGATATGCCGAACCCAGCTAATACAGGAAGAGGGCTTACCGAACAAATTTTCTTTAAATAAACCTCAAGCTGATCGTGAAACATATTTCTATCACCAGTAATACCTGTTACTGTAATCGCATAAATAAAACCATTTCCCCTTCCTACAATTTCTTCAATTCGATTTAATGGGCTTGTTATCGTTACAAGTCTGATTAATTCCAAACCAAATTTTTCAGCATCGTCTGAAATCATTGTTTCTTCTTCAATTGGTAAATCTGGAATGATGATGCCGTCTATACCAACTTCCGAGCATTCACGAATAAAAGCATCTACACCATAGGAGTATACAGGATTTAAATAGGTCATTAAGATTAATGGAATTTGCACATCGGCTCGAATTTCAGCAATTTTTTTCATAATTGCTTTTAAAGTTGTACCATTTTCTAATGCTCTTTTTCCAGCCGCCTGAATAACAGGACCGTCTGCAACGGGATCTGAAAAAGGAATTCCTAACTCAATTGCTGTTGCTCCTGCTTTTTCCAAAAATAAAATTCGTTCAAGCAAAATGTCCAGCCCTCCATCTCCTGCCATCATATATGGGATGAATGCCTTTTCTCCTCTTTCCTGTAAACTTTTCATCACTTTTTCAATTCGATTCATTCGGTCTTCCCTCCCATTCTAAACTTTACTGTTTCAACATCTTTATCGCCTCTTCCTGATAGACAAATCACCAATGCTTCTTCCTTTTTCATCTTTGGAGCCAATTTTTTTGCATAAGCTACTGCATGAGCGCTTTCAAGTGCTGGAATAATTCCTTCTGAATGACATAGAAGCTGCAATGCTACTAATGCTTCTTCGTCCGTAATGGAAGCATATTTAACCCTGCCAATATCGTTTAAATAACAATGCTCTGGGCCAATTCCTGGATAATCGAGGCCTGCTGAAATCGAATGTGCATCCTTTACCTGTCCGTGCTCATCCTGTAATAAATACATAAGCGCGCCGTGAAGAATTCCTGGTTTCCCACCTGATAATGATGAAGCATGCTTCTCGGTTTCAATTCCATTTCCCGCTGCCTCAATTCCATATAAACGCACATCACGATCTTCAAGAAAAGGATAAAACATCCCGATCGCATTACTACCTCCACCAATACAAGCAACGATCGCATCAGGGAGCTTCCCGTGTTTCTCGAGAAACTGCTGTTTTGTTTCCAGCCCAATTACACTTTGAAAATCGCGAACGAGCATTGGAAAAGGATGCGGTCCCATGACAGAGCCTAAAATATAATGAGTATCCTCTACATTTGTCACCCAGTAGCGAAGTGCTTCATTAACAGCATCCTTTAAAGTTGCACTTCCAGATTCAACACTCACTACCTTTGCCCCAAGAAGTTCCATCCGAAAAACATTTAATGCTTGACGGCGTATATCCTCAGCCCCCATGAAAATCACACACTCTAAATTCAATAGAGCACATGCAGTTGCAGTCGCGACTCCATGCTGTCCTGCACCAGTCTCAGCAACAATCTTCTTTTTTCCCATTCTGACAGCTAAGAGTGCTTGCCCTAATGAATTATTAATTTTATGTGCACCAGTATGATTTAAATCTTCTCGCTTCAAAAAAATTTGTGCACCATTTAGTTGCTCCGTTAAATTTTTCGCAAAATAGAGCGGGGTCTCCCGTCCGACATAATCCTTCAATAAACCTCTTAAATCCTCCTGGAAAAATGGATCAGAGGTAGCTTGTTTGTATTCCCTTTCTAACTCTTTTATTGCCGACATTAATGTTTCCGGAATATATGTACCACCGTATATTCCAAAATGACCACGTTCATCAGGTAATGCATATGCGCTCACTTTCCTTCCTCCCTTTCGTTTTGCTTTGCTGCTTTTATAAAATTAATGATTTTTTTCAAATCTTTTTTTCCATTCGTTTCGACTCCACTGCTAACATCTACCATATAGGGTTTAACAAGGGCAATCGCTTGACTAACATTTTCGCTAGTTAGTCCTCCAGCGAGAATCATTTTCCTTTTGATTTGTGTTCCTGAAAGAATACTCCAATCGAACTTAACACCATTGCCACCATGATACATTCCCTTTGGACTATCAAAGAGAACATATTTGCATTGGTAATTCTCCATTTTAGTCAGATCGTCTGTTGTTTGAATATTAAATGACTTAATGATCGGAATGGTAAAGCCTCTGCAAAAGGATGGTGATTCATCACCATGAAGCTGAATCATATTAATGCCTGTTTCGGCAATTATTTTTTCTATCTGCAGTTTGTTCTCATTCACAAAAACGCCTACCTTTAATAATCCTACTGGTAAATATTGAATAATTTCCTTTGCTTTTTCAGGCGCTATCCTTCGTTTACTATCAGCAAAAACAAACCCTAGTGCATCTGCACCGTAATTGAATGCGGCCAGTGCTGTTTCAAGATCGGTAATCCCACATATTTTCACTTTCATCTCGTATTTACCCCTTTTGCAGACTGCTGCTTCATCATTTTCATTAAATGATGAAGATTTCTAGCTTTCATAAATGCTTCACCTACTAAAATTCCGTCAGCACCTGCTCTTTGCACACGGAAACAATCTTCCGCAGTCTGAATGCCGCTCTCACTTATAAGGAAAGATCCTGCATTTTTTATAAGGGGAGCCAATCTATCCGTTACTTTAAGGTCAACCTTAAAAGTATTTAAATCGCGATTATTAACTCCAATAAGCTTCGTACCTGTTTCAATCGCCATCTCAACTTCCATTTCGTTATGGGTTTCAATTAACACGTCTAACCCATTTTGAATGGCAAAGGAATACAATTCGTTTAAACGTTTTCGTTCTAATACTGCAGCAATTAACAGAATAAGATCGGCCCCTGCCATTTTCGCTTTCATAATTTGCTTTTCATCAATGATAAAGTCCTTGCACAAAACTGGAATATTAACGGTATTGCTAATTGCTGTTAAATCAGCAAAGCTCCCTTTAAAAAATGTTGAATCTGTTAAAACAGAAATCGCTGCGGCCCCATATTTTTCATATTCAAATGCTTGTCTCTCTGGATCTATTACAAGATTAATATCACCCTTTGAAGGTGAGGCACGTTTAAATTCGGCGATAATCGCTAGCTGAGTATTGTTTTGCAATCTATGAATAAACGAATGTCTTTCAGTAATAACAGTTGCCGCAATCTCCTCTACTTTAAGCCTTTCTACTTCGCGTTTTTTTTCTTTAATTATCGTATTTAAAATAGAGGTCATTTACGTTACCTTCTCTCTAAATTGTTTACTTATTGTTATAAGCTGGTCTAATTTATTTATCGCAGCTCCACTATCAATGGTTTCTTTAGCAACCTCGATCCCAGCTTGAATGGAGGAAGCTTTTCCCGCTGTATAAATAC
This sequence comes from Bacillota bacterium, assembly GCA_023389895.1. Lineage (GTDB taxonomy): Bacteria > Bacillota > Bacilli > Bacillales > Cytobacillaceae > Cytobacillus. Next base: position 1,825 of record JAEWDX010000027.1, on the reverse strand, counting down.
CAATTCCAGCATTTAATAAGACAGTATCACGATATGATCCTTTTCTACCCTTTAAAACATTAAGCAAGATATTTGCGTTTTCATTTGCATCCCCACCGCGAATGGCTTCATTCGTGTAAAGAGGCATTCCTACATCAGCTGGATGGAGCTTCTGATTGGTCATTACTCCATTGTCCAAAACAACTAAATGATTTACCCCTTGTAACGATGCTTCGTCCATAAATCCTGCACCATTCAGTACGACAGCCCGTCTTCTACCAAGCTTTTTTAAAACCTTTGCAAAAAGCGGCAATAAATCTCGGCGATAACTACCTAGTACTTGTGTTTCTAGTTCGATGGGATTTATTAGTGGACCAATTAAATTAAAAATTGTCGGGATTCTTAATTCATTCCGCACCTTCATAATTCTTTTCAAATGTGGATGCACATACGGAGCAAATAAGAAGGTTATTCCGATTTCTTCAATTAGTTCTTCCGCCCGTTCTGGGGCAATATTTAACGGAATACCTAAATGCTCTAACACATCAGCACTCCCTATTTTACTGGAAATACTGCGATTTCCATGCTTCGCAACTGGAATCCCTGCACCAGCAATGACAAAAGCTGCGGTCGTACTAATATTAAAGCTATTTGAACCATCCCCTCCTGTTCCACAATTATCAAGTACATTCGGAATTTTCCGACTAAAAGAAAGTGATTTCTCCCGTAATACAGTTACTAGCCCAACGATTTCTTCTACCGTTTCTCCTTTTGCTCTTAGCCCAATTAACAAGGCTGCGATTTCGCTATCTGTCACATCGTCATTCGTTAATAAATGCTCTGTCGCTATTTTTATTACCTGTTCAGACAGAGATTTTCCTTGGCAAATTTGCTCAATAATTTCTTGCACGCTCATTCCTCCCTCTCATTAGAAAAATTCCAAGCTCACTTAATGAGCCATTTCCTGCTGCTTAATTAAAAAGGCTCGCAATTTATGAAGTGTTTCTTCATATTCCTTTTCAGGGTTTGAATCATGAACAATTCCTGCACCAGCCTGAATATAAGCAACTTCTTCTTTAATGAGCATCGTGCGGATCGCAATCGCCATATCCATATTGCCATTTACGGAAAAATAACCGATTGCCCCAGAATAGATACTTCTCTTTACATCTTCAAGCTCATTGATAATTTCCATTGCTCGAACTTTTGGGGTTCCAGAAACAGTGCCTGCTGGTAAGCATGCGATTAAAGCATCTACTGCTGTTAATTCAGATTTTAATTTCCCGCTCACCTCGGAAACTAAATGCATGACATGCTTATATCTTTCAATCTTCATCTCCCTATCAACTTGCAATGTATTCGGTTTGCAAATCCTACTTAAATCCTCCAACCCCAATTCTAAAAGCATCATATGCTCAGAAATTTCCTTTTCATCATGAATCAAATCGACTTCTATTTGTTTATCCTCAGCCTCTGACTGTCCCCTTGGTCTTGTACCTGCGATTGGATTTATCGTTACTTTTTCCGCATTTACTTTTATTAAGCTTTCCGGCGAGGAACCGACAATTTGATAGTCTGCAAAATCGATATAATACAGATAAGGAGAAGGATTTTCCACTCTTAGTTTTCGATAAAAAGCAAAGGGATCCCCTGTGAATGTTGCTTGAAGCCGCTGTGAAAGCACAACTTGTAATACTTCACCGTTATCAATGTGTTTTTTTATTTTTTCTACCCTTTCGATAAACTCTTCTTTTTTAACATAAGGTTTAAAGACTTTAATCATTGCTTCTGTTGTAGGATTTTCTGATTGACCATGCTTTATTTCCATATATCGTTTATCTAACCG
>JAEWDX010000006.1 GCA_023389895.1 Bacillota bacterium | reverse complement strand
GCATTAAATGAAGCATCCAAAACCGCTTTTACCGAAATACCACCGATTCCGAAATATATTCCGAAAGCAGAAGGCTATGAATCTACTTTCGAAGACTGGAATAAAAAGAAAAAAGGAAAATATCCATTCCAAGTATTTAACCCACATTATTTAAGACGTTCACACAGTACGTTTGATAATGTGCCACAATTGCGTGAAGCATGGCCAAATCCAGTATTTATAAGTGGGTTTGATGCTAAGAAGCTAGATATTAGAGATGGGGACACGGTTTTAATGTCAAATGAACACGGCAAAACATTACGTCCTGCTAAAGTTGTTGAAACGCTCATACCTGGAACCATTGGTCTCCCACATGGAGCATGGGTGGATATTGATGAGAAGACAGGAATTGATAAAGCAGGAGCTGATAATATGCTAGTCGGGTATATTCCAACTGGTCTCGGCACCTCTGGTTATAATACTGCACGTTGTAATGTAGAAAAATGGGACGGCGAACCGCTTGAAGAAGATGTAAATTGGGAGCAACGAATCATTAAATTTAAATAAAAGGAGGGCGTAGATGATGGCACAAATGGGTTTTTATATAGACGTTGCCAAATGTGTTGGCTGTAAAACATGTACGATTGCCTGTAAAGATAAAAATGATTTAGAAGTAGGAAGAAATTTTCGTAGGGTCTACGATTTTGAAGAAGGTAGCTTTCCAAAACCATCAATTTATCATCTATCCATTTCTTGTAACCATTGTGAGGACCCAAAATGTGTGAAAAATTGTCCAACTACCGCCATTCATAAACGAGCAGACGACGGCGTTGTCGTTATTGACCATAGTAAATGCGTTGGCTGTCGATATTGCGAATGGAATTGTCCTTACGGTGCACCACAATTTAGTGAAGAGCTTGGAAAAATGACTAAATGTGATACTTGCCTTGATTTACGAGGAAAAGGAGAAGACCCAGTCTGTGTAAGCTCCTGTATTATGAGAGCGATTGAATTCGGTCCTATCGCCGAGCTTCGAGCGAAATACGGAACGGTAAATGAAGTTAAAGGAATGCCAAGCGCTACCATTACAAGGCCAAACATCGTCATTCAAATGTAAGTAAATACCTAATACTAAGATACAATATCCAGCTTCAGCGCCTAGCCCCGACGTACAGGACGTACAAGTGTCGACAATTCGACAGGACGTCGAGGTTTTGTCGACCTCGAGGTCATAAGCCAATCCGTCAAGAAGGTTAAAGAACAACCTTCATGTCGGCTCGTCTTATGCTTGTCGGGGCTAAGCACAAAGGAAAGCTTCTGCGAATATTCATCGCAGGAACAATTGTCCTTTGATTGTTCCGAAGGCGCTTCAGCATTTATATTAAGGAGGGAAATCCCATGGATGAGTGGGCGTTATTAATTTTTTCAATATGTGTACAAACGGCGATTGGTGGAATGTTCATGCTCTGGCTTTTTGAACGAAATATTAAAAAGAATGGGAATGAAATGACATTCACAGTCTTAAAAACACCGTTAATGATTATTGCCGCTTTATCCTTAATTGGTCTTGGTGCTTCTTTTGCACACTTGGGCACACCGACCAATGCACTTAATACCCTTAGAAATATTGGTTCTTCCTGGATGAGCCGAGAAATTGTCGTAACAAGTGCTTTCATTGGTGCTACTTGTATAACTGCAGGACTTGCAATTGTACAGAAAAAAATAAATCCATTGTTCTTACTCATTACGGCGATTATTGGATTTGTTGACATCTATTGCATGGCTGCTATTTACACAAATTCATTAGTTAGCGGCTGGAACTCAATTAACACATATTTATCCTTTTATGGAACAGCATTTATTTTAGGACCAGTACTTATCGCTAGCTTTACAGTACCTGCCCTAAGAGCGAAAAATATGGATGATACCGCTAAAAATCTACTGAGACTTTCATTTTTGACTGCTTTGTTTGGGATTGCACTCCAGCTTATAGGTGTGGCTCTTTTCCCAGCCTCAATGACAGAAGTTAATATAATGGCTGCTGCAGCTGCATCAACATCCCTTGAGGCTTATCAAGGAACCATTGCGATAAGATGGATAGTCGAAGTAATCGGATTTATCCTTTTAGGTTATCTTGCACTGTCACCAGCTAAGAAAGCTCCAATTGCAGTTGCGTTTGTAGCCTTAATCGTTATTGGCTTTGCTGAAGGATTAAGTAGATATGTATTTTATGTGCTAGGCTCATAGAAGTTATTGAAAAAAATATATATTTGTAAAACTGACAAAGGTGGTATCTATTAGCCTAAATTCGGCTTATAGATACCACCTTTATTTTCCTAAAAAACAAATCAAAACTACCTAAGTCTTAGCTTATCCCGCATTAACGGGCTGTAAGACCCCCACTTCAAGAAGTTTCACTTTATCCTCTTAATACTGCTCCCGCTTTTTCCTTTACTGCTAGCAATACTTTATCATGAGCTTTCACAACTTCTTCATCCGTTAAAGTTCGTTCTGGATCGAAGTATTTAAGTGAGAAGGCAATCGATTTCTTACCAGCCTCCATACGCTCTCCCTCATATAGATCAAAAACATGAACCTCTTTCAATAAAGCTCCGCCTGCGCTTTTAATAGTACTTTCAAGCTCGTAGGCATTTTTATCCTTATCAACAACAAGAGCAATATCACGGGTAATCGATGGATATCTTGGGATTGTTTGATATTGTAATGGTGCAACTTCAGCTTCCAAAATGGACTTTAAAGATATTTCAAACACATATGTTTCTTTCAAATCATATTCTTTTTCCACTGTTGGATGCGTTTGCCCGACAAAGCCAAGCAATTTTCCAGCTAAATAAATTTCTGCTGTTCTTCCCGGATGCATTCCTGCTATTTCCGCTTGACGATATTCCACCGTTTCATGAAGTCCAAGATTAGTAAACAATCCTTCTAAAATTCCTTTCACAACAAAGAAGTCAACTAGCTTCTTCTCCCCTTGCCATTGATGGATTTGCCATAAACCAGTAATAGCGCCAGCGAGATGCTCGCGTTCCTCAGGCAGCTCATCCAGACCATTCGATAAAAAGACATCGCCCATTTCATAGACAGCAAGACTATCATGCTGACGGGCCGTATTATATTTTAAAACATTTAATAATTGTGGAATGATGCTTAATCTTAATGTGCTATGCTCTTCACTCATTGGCATCGCTAAACGAATCGGTTCTCTTTTTTCTAGCGCATATTGAGTAGCCTTCGCATCGCTTGTGAGTGAGTATGTTGTTGCTTGATATAAACCTGCTCCTTCAAGGAAACGACGAACCACTCGACGTTTGCTCTGATAAGCTGTCAAATGCCCTGGTGTCGCTGAACCGATAGGAAGAGTTGATCCTAAACGATCATAACCGTATAGTCTTGCCACTTCTTCAATTAAATCCTCTTGAATCGTAATATCTCCACGGCGTGTAGGAACGGTAACAATAATCGCATCACCATCAACACTCGTTTCAAATTGAAGACGAGCAAAGATGTTTTCAACTTCCTTCATTGTTAACGCAGTTCCGAGCACTTGATTAATTTTCTGTAACGTAACCGATACTACTGCCGGTGCAACTTTAAGCGTATTGGCCTCAACTGCTCCCTCTAGCACTACACCATCTGCATATTTTTCAAGTAAATAAGCAGCCCGCTCTGCAGCCAATCTTACTCGATTCGGGTCTACCCCTTTTTCGTAACGAGCACTTGCTTCACTTCTTAAGCCATGATCTTTCGAAGCTTTTCTAACAGTCGCTCCTGTAAAGTAAGCTGATTCAAGAAGAACGGTTTTCGTATCTGCTTGAACTTCAGAATTTAAGCCTCCCATTACTCCAGCAAGTGCCACTGCTTCCTCGCCATTTGTAATAAGAAGATGATCTGTTGTCAACTCACGCTTCGCTTCATCAAGTGTTTGAATCACTTCTCCGTCCTTCGCGCGGCGGACAAGAATTTGTTTCGAACCAAGGCGGTCATAATCAAACGCATGGAGCGGCTGTCCATATTCAAGCAAAATATAGTTTGTAATATCGACGACATTATTATGTGGACGGATACCAGCTGCCATCAATCTTCCCTGCATCCATAGTGGCGATGGCTTGATTTTGACATCTTTAATCACTTTTGCGATATAAAGTGGATTATCTTCTGATGCTTCCACTTCAACACGAACATAATCAGTAGCTTTTTCAGTTGATTCTGCATGCTCCGATTCTGGAAGCTTCACATCTCTTCCTAAAATGGCTGCAACCTCATAAGCAACGCCAAGCATGCTTAAACAATCTGAACGATTCGGTGTTAAGCCAAGTTCGATAACTTGATCATCACGGTGCAATAAAGCAATCGCATCTGTACCAACCTCCACATCTTCAGGAAAAACATAAATGCCTTCAGAAAACTCCTTCGCAATGAGCTTGCTTTCAATGCCAAGCTCCTGTAAAGAACAAATCATCCCATTTGATTCTTCTCCGCGAAGCTTTGCTTTTTTGATTTTGAAATTTCCAGGAAGAACGGCGCCAACCGTAGCAACCGCAACCTTTTGGCCTTTATCAACATTAGCCGCACCACAAATAATTTGCACAGGTTCAGCTTCACCGATATCGACTAGGCATTTATTTAATTTATCCGCATTTGGATGCTGCTCTCTTTCAAGCACATGCCCGACGACAACCCCTTTGATTCCATCGTAAAGGTTTTCGATTCCCTCAACCTCAATTCCACTTCTTGTAATTTTTTCTGCTAGCTCTGCAAGTTCAATGCCTGATAAATCAACATAATCCTGCAGCCATTTATATGAAACAAACATATTATATCCTCCTTGTATTTTGTCTAACTGAGAGTTCTATGAGCCGCCTCAGCCTTTCGTAGAAAATTGTTTTAAGAAACGAACATCATTTGTATAGAAATGGCGGATGTCGTCGATGCCGTATTTCAGCATGGCAATTCGTTCTACTCCCATTCCGAATGCAAAACCGGTATATTTCTTAGAATCAAAGCCTGACATTTCAAGAACATTCGGATGAACCATCCCTGCTCCTAAAATTTCAATCCAACCAGTCTTTTTGCAAATATTACAGCCCTTCCCACCACATTTAAAACAAGAAACATCGACTTCAACTGAAGGTTCTGTGAATGGAAAGAAGCTTGGACGTAAACGGATTTCACGTTCTTCACCAAAAAGCTTCTTCGCAAATACTTCTAACGTACCTTTTAAATCGCTCATACGAATGCTTTCATCGACAACAAGCCCTTCGATTTGCATAAACTGATGGGAATGTGTTGCATCATCATTGTCACGACGAAAAACCTTACCGGGACAAATAATTTTCACAGGGCCTTTTCCTTTATGTTTTTCCATTGTTCTTGCTTGTACTGGTGATGTTTGGGTACGCAGAAGAATTTCCTCAGTAATATAGAAGGAATCCTGCATATCACGAGCCGGATGATCCTTTGGCAAATTCAATGCCTCGAAATTATAATAGTCCTTTTCTACTTCAGGTCCTTCTGCAACGGTATAACCCATCCCAATGAATAAATCCTCTATTTCCTCAACAATGCTTGTAAGTGGATGATGATTTCCCACTTTGATTGGACGACCTGGCAGTGTGACATCGATTTTCTCTGCTGCTAGTTTTTCTTTTACTGCCGCTTCTTCTAGCTGCTGCTGCTTCTCCTCAATTCCAGCAGCGATCGCATCTCTTACCTCATTCGCCAATGCTCCCATTTTCGGGCGCTCTTCTGCTGATAATTTCCCCATTCCTTTTAATACTTCAGTAATTGGTCCTTTTTTCCCTAAATAGAAAACACGGATATCGTTTAGTTCTTTTAAATTAGACGATTGGCTAATTTTTTCTAATGCTTCAGTTTGCAATTCCTTTAAGCGTTCTTGCATTATTTGATAATCCTCCTTTAGATAACTATTTTTTTCCAAAATAAAAAACCTCATCCTATTAAAGGGACGAGGTTTTGGATTCGCGGTACCACCCTTTTTAACACAAAAAGCAAGAAATACGCTTTATGTATTCGCTTCATTCAGATAACGACAATAAGCCGGTACATCTTTACATTGAAAAGCGAAAAACAGCTCATTCAGCTAAACTTCAACTAATTGCCCCACATCATGTGGCAATATCAGCAAAAGGACGTCTTTACGCCAGAGCTAAACACTAAATTTCTAATCGCTATGTCAATGGTCCCGATGACAACTCAGGAGGTGAAATTTTCATTTGCAATCCCTTGAAAATGCTCTCAGTCTAGACATCTTCTCCCTGATTAGTTCTCAACAAATTACTTTTCTCCATCATTGTTTTATAAAATATTATTTTGCTGTTTATTATAGTCTATTCTTCCCTTACTTTCAAACTCTTTCTTGGCTTTATTCATTTCGTAAATAATAAAGCAAGATGCCTGTTGCGATTCCGACATTTAATGATTCACTTTTTCCATAGATCGGAATATATAAATTATCGGTCGTTTCTGCTAAAATCGCCTTCTGCACACCGCTTCCTTCATTGCCAACAACTAAGGCGAAACTTCCGCTCGTTTCAATTTCTGTATACACCTTCGCATTTTGCAATGCAGTGCCATACACTGGAATATTCACTTCTTTAAGTTTCTCGATCCAGGCTGTTAGATTCCCTCTAATTATCGAGAGATGAAAATGACTTCCTTGGGCAGAGCGAAGAACTTTCGGATTGTAAGCATCGACACTTCCTTCTCCGACGATAACCGCATCAACACCAGCAGCATCAGCTGTTCTAATCATCGTCCCTAAATTACCCGGATCTTGGACAGCATCAATAAGCAAATACTTTGTTCCCGTTACTTTTTCTGAAGCAATCTGTTGGCTATGACAGATTGCAAGTATTCCTTGAGGCGTTTCCGTATCTGACAAACTGAGCATGATTTCATTGGTTATCATTGTCACAGGGATATCGCCATAATTCCATGTAGGGGGAAGCCCTGTATTTTCACTAACAATGATTTCTAAAACATGCTCACTTTTTAAGGCTTCTTCAACAAGATGGAAACCTTCCACTAAATAGGTCCCTGTTTTATCTCGTTCTTTTTTCATCAATAGCTTTTTCCATTGCTTCACTTGTTGATTATTAGCAGAGTGAATATACTTCACAAGCTCACTCTCCTCTCTTTTTCATTCAATTTTCTTATTATAGCCTATTTGAAATACATATTAAATCCAAAAATAGAAAACATATTATTGAAAGGAATTTTATCTTAAGGGGTGCTGTTCATGAGTTTAAACCTTCGCAATGCGATTATGCAAAATGTTTCAGGAAATACACAGGCTGAATTAAAGGACACAATTGTCGATGCGATTCAAAACGGGGAAGAAAAAATGCTGCCTGGGTTAGGCGTTTTATTTGAAGTCATTTGGAATCATTCCTCTGAGCAGGATAAACAAGGGATGTTGCAAACATTAGAAACTAGTTTAAAATAAAAAACGCGATTAAGGGGGGTTTGTCCATAAGTGGGCAGCCCCTTTCCCCAATTATGATTTCAAATTTATCAATCAAAATGATGCAGATTTTATTAGTAAGCAAGCAACGTAAAAAAGATAGATAATGATTTTAACAGTGATCGTTAATTCTGAAGAGTTTTTGATCGAGAAATAGAATTTACTAAAGAATTAACAATTAGAGATTACGCGAAACTCAACTATATAAAAAACAAGTAGACTTAAAATCTACCTCTCAATTTTATTTTGGCTATTGTACATGCTTATTAGATTAGTTGGCAAGCCTTTTAAAATGAGGAAACTTATAATTACTGTAGCAATTTTATCTGGAACATCTACGACAACACTATTACAGAAGGAGGCGATCCATGGAGGGAAATCATTTGCTATAATTACAGCATATAAAGCGTCTCCCCATATATTTCCTGTTTGCCCTTCCCAGAAAAGCATATTTAATGGGGTTGATACTGTTGCAGCTACTAAACCAACAACAACCCCGATGACAATTGCCTTCTTTACATTAGCAATCCAGCCCTTGTATGCCATCATCCCAACAACGAACCCGATGATACCATTCGTAATTGCATAAACAAAGGAAATCTGATTGACTGTAAAACCGTAAATAAAGTTATTAATAATACCAGAAATTGCACCAATAATCGGACCTGCTAACATACTCGCTAATACTGTACCGATAGAATCTAGCCAAAGTGGTAACTTCAATAATTCAGCAAATAATTTACCTAAATAATTGATTCCAATGACAGCTGGAATAAGAACTAAAGCAACTGTAAAGTTCAAAGACCAAATACTTTTTTGATTCACGTTACACCTTCTTTCTTTTAAAAAGATTAAAAATGATTGTACATGTCCATGGAAGTTTAATAATAAGAACGATTATATGAAAAGGCATATTCCTGTTAAAGGTGAATATGCCTTTAGCTGTTTACTTATTCAAATGTAATTCTGTCAACTGTTTCTTTATCTAGGCGTTTAATAACTTCAGTAATGAGCTTAACTGCATTCTCATAATCATCACGATGAAGCATTGCTGCATGTGAATGGATATAGCGCGTTGCAATTGTAATCGATAAAGCTGGCACGCCTTTATGTGTTAAATGAATGGAGCCAGAGTCTGTTCCGCCACCTGGTACAGCATCAAATTGATAAGGAATATTCAATTCATCAGCAGTGTCTGTTACGAGATCACGCAAGCCTTTATGAGAAACCATAGAAGCATCATAAAGAATGATCTGTGGACCTTTGCCCATTTTGCTAAGTGCTTCTTTTTCAGTTACTCCAGGTGTGTCCCCTGCGATACCTACATCAACACCGAAAGCGATGTCTGGCTCAATCTTTTGTGCGGATGTTTTTGCACCGCGAAGCCCGACTTCTTCTTGAACTGTTCCAACTC
>JAEWDX010000398.1 GCA_023389895.1 Bacillota bacterium | reverse complement strand
GGGTTAGCATTCATTTCATATATGGTAAAGGAAGCATTTGCAAATCGGGTGATTGAAAATGATCTTTCCTTTTCTGATTTTCCAGAAAGTTTTGGAGAGGTGAAAATATTTTTTATTTCGGATATTCATAAAAGAACGATTTCCGAAAGGATTATTCACGAAGTAAAAGAAATGAAGCCAGATATTGTGGTGATCGGTGGAGATCTTCTTGAAAAAGGTGTGCCGTTTGAGCGGGTGAGGCATAATATATTACAATTAAAATTGCTTGGACCTGTTTATTTCGTATGGGGCAATAATGATTATGAAGTGGAATTTCGGAAATTAGACGCTATTTTATTAGATCTTGGTGTGAAAATATTAGATAATACTGCAGTTACTTTCGAATCAATGAACGGTGATCAACTCATCCTTCTAGGAGTAGATGATGTTAACAGGGAAAGGGATCATCTACTCCTAGCGTTACAGGATATCGAAGTAGAGGGTTTTAGAATACTAGTCAGTCATAATCCGAAAATAGTCGAAAAAATTAAAATTGAGGATAATATCCGCCTTGTTTTAAGCGGGCATACCCATGGAGGACAAATTCATATTTTGGGATATAGTCCATATGAAAAAGGAATGCTAAAAAAGCTTAAACAAACATCGCTTTTAATAAGCAATGGCTATGGCACGACTGCACTTCCTTTCCGGTTGGGAGCAAAATCTGAAACCCATCTAATTAGAATAAGAAAAGCTACAGATGCCTGATTAGGATGACGCACCTTCTTAACGTTACTTCATACACTATACATAAGAGTTGGTTCAAGGCAGGGGGCATTTGCATGCACTTAGAACGTTTAAATTATAATAAAATAAAAATTTTTCTAACATTGGATGATTTGTCTGAAAGAGGTCTCACAAAGGATGATATTTGGAAAGATTCAATGAAGTGGCATCAGCTCTTTCATGAAATGCTTGAGGAGGCGAATGAGGAATTCGGGGTGGAAATCCATGGCCCTGTTGCTGTTGAAATTTTTTCAATGCAAGCACAAGGAATGATTATGATTGTGACGATGGAAGAAGATAGTGAAGAGGATATTCTTAAAGATGGTTTTATTGAAATGCAAGTTATCATGGATGGCACCGAGGAAATCATCTTTGAATTTATTGATTTTGAAAATGTGCTCCAGCTTGTAAAGCGCCTAGCAATGATGAATTTACGGGAAGGTAGCCTATTTAATTATAAAGATCATTACTATTTCCACCTAATGAATGTGAATCCTAAGGATATCCATAAATTAATTGCAATTATTGCAGAATATGGGAATCCATCAATGGTTAGCATCCATATTTTACAGGAATATGGGAAGGAAATTATTAAAGAGCGAGCAATTGACATACTTAATCATTATTTTCACTAGAAAAGTTAGAAATACAGGTGCTGAAAAAAGGAAATTGCAGCAGGGGAAAGTTTGAATTTTCCCCTGTTAATTAATGTTGATAGCGTTTACATAAAATTAACGAAAAATACGTTTTTCATCTTGCATAAATTAAACAAAGGTGTATACTATGTCATGAAAGCGGACAATAAATGAATGAGATTTTAGGAGGATTATTAATGGTTGCTGATAATAGCACTGAGGTAAATCATGAAGACAAGCTTGACGTTTTAAAATCAACCCAAACTGTTATTCATAAGGCATTGGAGAAATTGGGATACTCCGATGAAATGTATGAGCTTTTAAAAGAGCCGATTCGTATGATGACAGTGAAGATTCCTGTTCGGATGGACGATGGGAAAGTAAAGGTTTTTACAGGCTTCAGAGCTCAGCATAACGATGCTGTTGGACCAACAAAAGGGGGAATTCGCTTCCATCCGGGTGTAACAGAAAAAGAAGTTAAAGCCCTTTCAATTTGGATGAGTTTAAAATGTGGAATTGTCGATCTTCCTTATGGTGGGGGAAAAGGTGGAATTATTTGCGATCCACGAAATATGTCATTTCGTGAATTAGAGGCATTAAGCCGTGGTTATGTGCGCGCAATTAGTCAAATTGTTGGACCAACAAAGGATATTCCTGCGCCAGACGTATTTACAAATTCACAAATTATGGCATGGATGATGGATGAGTACAGCCGCATGGATGAATTTAATTCACCGGGCTTCATAACTGGAAAGCCATTAGTACTAGGTGGTTCTCATGGTAGAGAATCAGCAACAGCAAAAGGGGTTACAATTTGTATTCGAGAGGCAGCGAAGAAGCTTGGCATTGAATTAGAAGGAGCACGCGTAGTTGTTCAAGGATTTGGAAATGCAGGAAGCTTCTTATCGAAATTCCTTCATGATGCTGGTGCGAAAGTAATCGGTATTTCAGATGCATATGGAGCTTTATATGATCCAAATGGTCTTGACATCGATTATTTACTTGATCGTCGTGATAGCTTCGGTACAGTAACAAATTTATTTAATGATACAATTACAAATAAAGAACTGTTGGAATTAGATTGTGATATTTTAGTTCCAGCTGCAATTGAAAATCAAATTACGGATGAAAATGCCCATAATATAAAAGCGAAAATTCTTGTTGAAGCAGCTAATGGTCCGACAACATTAGAAGCAACGCAAATTTTAACGGATAGAGGAATTTTACTAGTTCCAGACGTTTTAGCATCTTCTGGTGGAGTAACAGTATCCTATTTTGAATGGGTACAAAATAACCAAGGTTACTACTGGTCAGAAGAAGAAATTGATGAAAAGCTCGAAAAAATATTAGTGCAATCATTTGAAAATATTTATGAAACTGCACAATCACGTCGAGTAGATATGCGTTTAGCTGCCTATATGGTTGGCGTTCGGAAAATGGCTGAGGCATCCAGATTCCGTGGTTGGGTATAATCAATTCGTTTGAACATATGACAAAAATCTCCTATCATATTGATAGGGGATTTTTTAGCTATTAGGAAAGTTTAAGTTTTTTAACGTGCTAAAGTAAAATTACATTTGTATAAATTACTGCAAATAATACCGCATAAGAAAAGCTAGGGTATTCGCCGAAAGGACTTGGCGAACGCCAAGTTTTTCTAATGCCGATTTGATGAGGAGATTAAGACTTATGAATAGAGAAGAGACCATTATTGTTGGAGGAGGCCCTTGTGGGTTAGCCGCAGCAATCGCACTTCAGACAATTGGGATGAACCCACTTGTCATTGAAAAAGGGAATATCGTTCATTCGATTTTTCATTATCCAACGCATCAAACTTTTTTTAGCACGAGTGAAAAATTAGAGATTGGTGATGTACCATTTATTTCTACTGAGTATAAGCCGCGAAGAAATGAGGCGCTATCTTATTATCGTGAAGTTGTCAAAAGAAAAAGCATCCGGGTTCATGCGTTTGAAAAGGTATTAAACGTTTCGAAACAACATGAAGAAATGATTGTCATGACGGATAAAGCGAAGTATATGACTAGCAATGTAATTATCGCAACGGGTTATTATGATCATCCGAATTACATGAACATTCCTGGTGAAGACTTACCAAAAGTGTTCCACTATTTTAAAGAAGCACATCCGTTTTTTAATAAAGATGTTGTTGTAGTTGGCGGAAAAAATTCATGTGTTGATACTGCGTTAGAATTAGTTAAAGCTGGTGCAAGAGTGACGGTTATTTATCGAGGAAGTGAGTATTCGCCAAGTATTAAGCCATGGATATTGCCGGAATTTGATTCATTAATTCGAAATGAAGTAATTAAAATGGAATTCAATGCTAATATAAAGCAAATTTATCCTGATAAAATAGTCTATATGAAAAACGGTGCTGAATATGAAATTAGCAATGATTTCGTATTTGCGATGACTGGCTATCATCCTGACCATCGTTTTCTTGAAAGCATGGGGGTTCAAATTGATCGAGAAACTGGAAGACCTTTTTTCGATTCTGCTTCAATGGAAACAAATATTGAAGGAATCTTTATTGCAGGTGTAATTGCTGCAGGAAATAATGCAAATGAAATTTTTATAGAAAATGGTCGTTATCATGGTGAGTTAATCGCTGAAGCCATTAAAAAGAAAAACCATGGTTAAGGATAAATACTAGATAGAGGAAATGAAAAAAGAAATTAGGAAATCGTTCTCCTAACTGATTTCCTAATTTCTCAGTTTAAAACTTCAAACTTTAGATTCTAAACATATTTTCAATTTTCTTCGTATCAGTTGTGTAGGCCAAACCAATGAGTAATTTAATTCGTGCTTTTTGTCCATTTAGTCCATTTGAGAAAATAACACCTAAGTCTTTTAAATTTTTTCCGCCGCCTTCGTAACTATAAATATCTTCAGCAATTCCATTGAAGCAACGAGAAACGAGGACAACAGGAATATTATTTTCGATTAGCCCTTTTATCCCTTCAACAGCAGCTGGTGGTAGATTGCCCTGTCCTAATGCTTCAATAACAACACCATGATATTGAAGATCCCTAATAGCAAATAGAAGGGTTGAATCCATACCCGCATGGGTTTTGATTAAGGCAACTCGTTTCGAAAGATCTTGAATAGGATAGCATTGATGATTAGCTGGGAAGTGATGGAAAAGTATCCCTCTTTTTGTAACAATTCCAATAGGCCCGTATTGAGGACTTTGGAAAGTAGAAATATTGCTAGTATGAGTCTTCGTAACATTTTCTGCTGTATGAATTTCATCATTAAGAACAACGAGCACCCCTTTATTTCTTGCTTCATCACAGGAGGCAACCCGAATAGCAGACATTAAATTGTAAAGACCGTCGGCACCAATTTCATTGCTCGAACGCATGGCTCCAGTTACAACGATCGGCAGCGAACTTTCAACGGTTAAGTCGAGAAAATAAGCGGTTTCTTCTAATGTGTCAGTTCCATGTGTAATAACAACACCTGAAATATTTTGCGCTTGATATGATTCAATTATTTCTTTTAGCTTATACATCTCGACTGGCGTAATATGTGGTGAAGGAAGATGGTAAGGTTCTTCTACGATGATATCTGAAATCGATTGTAATTCAGATGTTTTTTCCATTAATGGATTATGAGCAGTTGGACTTACTGCTCCTGTTTCAGTATCCTCACTCATGGATATGGTGCCACCTGTATGAATAATTAGAACTTTTTTCTTTTTCATCCTGTATCCCCCAAATATAATCTTTTCAGCTTCCAGTTTTCTTTCTTTTCATAACATGTTACGATTAAGAAAAGCGCTTAAGCTAGATGCGCATTTAACCCGAAAATTTATCTATCTTTTAACAAAAAAAGATGAAATGAGGGCAGCACATGCTTGGAATTTTAACAGCGGGTATTGCCCCTGGACTAGCATTATTAAGTTTTTTTTATTTAAAAGATCAATATGATTCAGAGCCGATCTCCACTGTATTTAAAACATTCATGTTTGGAGCCCTACTCGTTTTTCCAATTATGTTTATTCAATACATTCTTGAAGTGGAAAATATTTTTCAATCAAGCTTTATTCATGCGTTTATTTCCACAAGCTTGCTCGAAGAATTTTTCAAATGGTTCATTCTTTTCTATGTTGTTTATCAGCATGCTGACTTTGATGAGCCATATGATGGCATCGTTTATGGCGCTTCCGTTTCTCTTGGATTTGCAACATTAGAAAATATTATGTATCTCGTTTCCAACGGGGTAGGGTTTGCGGTTGGAAGAGCGCTTCTCCCTGTATCAAGCCATGCATTATTTGGTGTTATCATGGGCTATTATATCGGAAAAAGTAAATTCACTTCAACTTCTAAATCTAAATGGCTAGTATTTTCATTATTATTCCCGTTCCTGCTTCATGGTATTTATGATTTTATTTTAATAACGCTGGAACATTGGCTCTATATAATGTTACCCTTTATGATTTTCCTTTGGTGGTTCGGTTTAAGAAAAGTGAAAAAGGCCCGCTTAATGAGCGAAAAATTTTATAAAAATCAGTTTGATTTCTAAAAAACTCTCCATTTTTAAAATGAAGAGTTTTTTTTGTATAAAAAACCTTCAATTACAAAATATAGAGATAATATAGAAAGAATCACTTTGGAGGTTACAATCAATGAAACAAATCTTATTATTTCCAAAAGTTTTTCTGCTCGTTTTTCTTTGTATGCTAATCATTCCTATGAGTGACAATGAAGAGCATGTTAAAGCCTTTTCGAATCAAGTGATCCAAAGAGGAGCAGTTGGGGAAGATGTAATTGAGTTGCAGTCCCGGTTGCAGTACATAGGGTTTTATACGGGAAAAATTGACGGTGTATTTGGCTGGGGCACTTATTGGGCATTAAGAAATTTTCAGGATGAGTTTGGACTTAAAATTGATGGTTTAGCTGGTGAAACAACGAAGGCAAAATTATTGAAATCAACAAAATATACAAAGTCAACAGCTAATCAAGGCAGTACAAGTACAAAGCCGACTGCTACGAATACTCCAAGCGGCTATTCGCAAAACGATATTCAATTAATGGCAAATGCTGTATACGGTGAAGCTAGAGGAGAACCATATATTGGTCAAGTTGCCGTTGCGTCGGTAATTTTAAATCGAGTTAAGAGTGCAAGCTTTCCAAACACAATATCTGGTGTCATTTTTGAGCCTCGTGCCTTTACAGCCGTTGCAGATGGCCAAATTTGGCTGACGCCGAATGAAAGTGCAAAAAAAGCAGTATTAGATGCAATCAATGGCTGGGATCCTACTGGGCAAGCAATATATTATTTTAATCCAGATACTGCGACAAGCGCATGGATTTGGTCAAGACCACAAATTAAGCAGATTGGTAAACATATATTCTGCAAATAATGAGGTGAAGAAATGTTAAGGGGATTATTAATTGGTGTATTAGCATTAGGTGTTGTAGGAACAGCTTATTGGGGTTATCAAGAACATCGTGAGAAAAATGCAATCTTAATTAATGCCGAAAACAATTATCAAAGTGCTTTTCATAATTTAACCTATCAAATTGATTTATTGCATGACAAAATTGGAACAACATTAGCGATGAATTCACGGAAATCCTTATCTCCAGCATTAACAGAAGTATGGAGATTGACCTCTGAGGCGCATAACAGTGTTGGTCAACTTCCATTAACACTGCTCCCATTCAATAAAACAGAGGAGTTTCTTGCAAGAATAGGTGATTATAGTTATCGGACAGCAGTAAGAGATTTAGATAAAGAGCCGTTGTCAAACAAAGAATATGAGTCATTGCAAGAATTATATACTCAAGCAGCGGATATTCAGAATGAACTGCGAAAAGTCCAGCATTTAGCGATGAAAAATAATCTTCGCTGGATGGATGTTGAAATGGCGCTTGCTTCAGGCAAGGAGGCAAGTGATAATACGATTATTGATGGATTTAAAACAGTAGAAAAAGCAGTTGAGGGATATGGAGAAACTGATTTCGGTCCAACTTATGTAAGTATGGAAAGAAAAGACAATGATTTTAAACTTATAAAAGGTCGTGAAATTTCTGCTGAGGAGGCGGTAGCAGCTGCGAAAAAGTTTGCCGCTTTTAAGGATAAGCAAATAAAGGTCAATGTAACAGAAAATGGGGATGGATCGAAATATGGATTTTACAGTGTTTCGCTCCATGATAAAAAAACAAACCAAGAAGTAAATATGGACATTTTGAAAAAGGGAGGGTACCCGATTTGGTTTATTAATTCAAGAGATGTAAAAAAACAAAATATCAGCTTGAATGATGCAAGTGAAAAAGCAAAGGGATTTTTAAAGGGAAATGGGTTTAAGGATTTAGAACTTTTTGAAAGTACACAGTATGATCATATCGGTGTTTTTTCATTTGTTTCAACCCAAAACAATATTCGAATCTATCCGGATACAATAAAAATAAAAATCGCCTTGGACGACGGAAAGATGGTTGGTTTCTCTGCAGTTGATTATTGGCAAGCCAATCATGAACGCGATATTACTAAACCGGTTATTTCCTTTGATGATGCGAAAGCAAAAATTAATCCACAATTAAAGATTATGGAAGATGGTTTAGCTATTATCATTAATGATCTGAACGAGGAAGTACTTTGCTATGAGTTTATAGGAACGTTAGGAAATGATACTTATCGAATTTTTATTAACACCGATAATGGACATGAAGAAAAGGTTGATAAGCTGCAAAATGCAGAGCCATTCTTTGATGAGGTAATCTAACAATATGTACCATATT
>JAEWDX010000336.1 GCA_023389895.1 Bacillota bacterium | reverse complement strand
CCTTTATGAATGTCTAAATTAAGATTTTTTACCGCTTGGAAACTTCCGAAATTTTTCGAAAGATTTTTCACTTGTATTGGAATATTCTTATCCAAATTAATCACCTCGCGTAAAATAATGAAACATTAGCTGAATCAATTCAATAAAACAGGAAAATGGTTCCTTAAACATTGATTTTAATAGATTGGTGGCAAAATAAAAAGCAAAACCTATAAAAGATTTTACTTTTTATAATTCATTCACTTTTTTCGGTCATATGCCAAAATGTATTCCTTTGCATTCTTATTGGAAGCTGAGCTGTTATTTTCAGCGCGTTAAAAGGACAATTGTCAACACATGCACCACATAAGCTACAGTCTCCATCAACAACAAACTTGCTTTCTCGAAAGATACCTGGTTCTAAAATAACAGGTTCCGCAAAGCAAACAGATCGACACTGATCACAGCCAACACATGCATCATGATTAAATTCCACTTTAAATAGACCGACTTTGCCAATAGATTGATAGAATCCACCTAATGGACAAAAATAACGACACCAGCCTCGCTTTGAGATAAGTAATTCAAATAAGATAATCGCAATAATTATCCAAATGCCAATCCCAAACGTAAACAATGCATTTCTCATTGTAAAACCAATCGGTGAAAATATTTCAAAGACTGGAACCCCGATGATGAAAGAAAGCACAAGGACTAAGAGAGCCAAATATTTTTTTGTATGACGACTATATGCCTTATCTTTTACCTTGAAAAACCTCCTTAATTTTCCCGTGAATTCGAGCAAAGTATTTACTGGACAAACCCAGCTACAAAAAACTCTGCCTCTCAATATTAAATAAAATACAAAAATGATTAAAGC
The DNA here is from genome assembly GCA_023389895.1 of Bacillota bacterium. Lineage (GTDB taxonomy): Bacteria > Bacillota > Bacilli > Bacillales > Cytobacillaceae > Cytobacillus. The sequence continues at coordinate 12,877 of JAEWDX010000336.1, read as the reverse complement.
ACCGGACATATAAGCAATATTTATCTTTTTTGAGGCAAACATTACTTGCAGTGCGGCAAACGGATCTGAAAGAATAATCCCAACAAAAGTAGAAGATGCTAAAGAACCGAAGAAAAAGTTATCACCCTCAACCTCGACTAATAATAAAGGCGAAAGAAATAGGGCAATGATTAAAAATTGAACGATTCTTCTCGTAATCGTCCACTTTTTGATTGACTTTATTTTCCTCATCACACTCATTCCTAACTAACCTGAGTTAATTTATATCGTTTGGATAAAAATCCCTTTATTTTCTGATATACAGTTAGCTACACAAATTCCACAGCCAGTGCAGGCTTCATTTATGACTGGCTTTCCATCCATTAACTTAATTGCCCCGCTAATAGGGCAAGACCTTATACAATAATCACACATAACTTCTTGATAGGTCACACAACAATTTTTACGAATAACAGACTTGCCAATAGCTGGTTTTTCAATAAGACTTGAAATACTTAATGCTCCAGTTGGACAAACATCAATACATGTACGACAAAATGTGCATGGACTCTTATTCGGGTTTAAATAAGGGGTATTCAAGAGCTTTGCTCCATCAGAAAATGAAAAAAGGCTTATAATTCCTTCTGGACAACTATCTTTACATTTTTCGCAGCGATTACATGCTGTTAAAAAGTTTAGTTCACTACCAGCTCCAGGCGGTCTAAAAAAACCCCGCTCCTCCTCAAGTTGTGTCCCGATGAAATTGCCTAGAAATCCAACAGTTGCTCCCCAATTGATGGATAAGAACTTTCTTCTATTCACTCTTTCTTCCATTAGGAGATATTTGCCTCTTCATAGAAGGGTTCACCCTCAAAATTGCTATAGGCTAGACAAATTGTAAGAACTCCATCAATTAGTTTAAACTTTTCTGCAATTTTATAACTGCTATCAACAGTATCAGACTCAACAGTAAGGATAATTTTAAATTCATCTTCAATGTGATGGACTTCTACCCCTTGAATATTTATTAGAGATTTAGATACGTTGGATGCTTCACCTGGTATCGTTTCAATATAAATCCCAGATATCACCATATAAATCTCCCGCCTTTCTGTTAAATTTAGGAATGCCCCATTTTCATTACAAATTTTCTTTAAATATACAAAATATAGACTTTCACTTTACGTCTATATTTTGTATAAAAGGTGCATATAATATTTTGCCAGGACAGTGCCTTTAAGCAAAAGTGTGTAAAATTAACCGTTTAATCATTTATTCCTCATCATTAAATGCGCTCTTTGTGTCATTTTGTGTTGCATGGCATTGGATACAATTATCTCTAAAAATCTTTCCTGCTGCTCTATCTTCATCATAATAATGGTTTTCTGGTAGTGTTCTTGCACCCGTAGTCTCTGGTATGGCATGGCAAGTCATACAGCTTTCATGATGAATGTCGGGATTCCAACGATCGATATGATCGGCTGGTTGCATTGGTGGTGCTCCTAGCAGAACCATAGTTGCAGAATCTTCTCTCCCGTCATTTGTTAACTGTGGAATAACCGTAGTTGCTTCCGTTTTAGGTGCAGTTGAATCCGGGCTTGCTGATTCAGAAAATGACATTCTTATTTTTTCCGCTCCAATCGCCGCAGCTACTATTAAAACAAATAATAGAACATAAATGACTTGTTTGCTTTTCATCGTTCCACCTCTTCTCCTATGCTTTTACAACTTTGACCGCACATTTTTTGTAATCTGGCTGCTTAGATATTGGGCAATAGCAATCTAGCGTTACAAGATTTATTAATGTTTCCTCAGCGAAGAAAGGAACATAAACAAGTCCTTTAGGTGGATTTCCTCTTCCTTTTGTTGTCGCTTTTATTTCACATTCGCCACGTCTAGAAATTACTTTGACCATATCACCATTTTGGATACCCATTGCTTCAGCATCCTCTGGATGAATTTCACATAAGGCTTCAGGTACTGCGCGGTGAAGTTCAGGAACACGTCTTGTCATTGATCCGCTATGCCAATGTTCCAGCACACGGCCAGTACATAACCATAGTGGATATTCTTCATCTGGAATTTCCGCTGCATCTTCAAACGGACGGAATAAAACACTTGGACGATGATCATCTGATTTATAGAAGTCAATATTATCGTATTTACCTACTGTTCCAAATTCTTCGACCCCATACTGATCAAATCCATCTTCCTGTTTACCATGTGCATATCGCCAGTTCGTTTCAAGCCACTTTCCATTAACCTCGCGAACAGGCCAACAAATTCCATGCTGTTTGAAATATTCCTCATATGGTGCCATCTGTTTAGCTTTCAATTTAAGCTTTTTGCCAAGTTCTTGAATTTCAGGATTTTCATTTTCATGCGGGTTAGAGAATGAGCGATACTCAGCCCACAGACGACTATTAACTTCATGCCCATCTTCCAAAAGATCGTTTTTATCGTAATCCCAGACTGCTCCAAACAGGACATCAAATGCTGGCTTATCGCCAATTTTCTTTCCATCAAGTACCCGTTTAGCTACTTGAATAAGTGTCCAAATATCCCATTTTGCTTCACCTGGCGGCTCTGTACATTTTTCAAACACAGATGTACGTCTCTCAGCATTTCCAAATTGTCCTTCTCTTTCAACCCACATTGCCGCAGGAAATACAACATCTGCCATTTCTGTAGACTTTGTTGGATAAACCTCTGATACGACGATAAATCCATCAATAACACCTTTTCCGTCAGCATCTTTTCCTCGATAGCGATTAAGCTTTGGCATTGTTTGTCCCCAGTTATTGGACATGCTCCATAAAAATTTAACGTTCCCATTTCCTAATTCTCTAAACATTTTTACAGTATGATATCCAGGCTTTTCAATTGGATCTAAATATCCTTGCGGAAGATTCCAAATCATCTCTGTATAACGGCGATGATCTGGATTGGCAACAACCATATCGGCAGGTAGTCTATGAGAGAATACACCAACTTCCCTTGCTGTTCCACAGGCACTCGGCTGACCTGTTAAAGAAAAAGGTCCATTTCCAGGTTTGCTTATTTTTCCTGTTAATAAATGAATATTATAGACTAGATTATTAATCCAAGTTCCTCTTGTATGTTGATTCATTCCCATCGTCCAAAGAGACATGATCTTTTTGTTTGGATCACCAAACTCTTTCGCAAGTGCTTCAATGTCCGCAGCAGGAACTTTCGATATTTCTTCAGCTTTTTCTAACGTGTATTCGCTTACACTTTGCTTAAATTCTTCAAATGTAATATTCCAAACCTTATCAGCATCTTTACCGTCAGTTACATCGTAATCATCTTTAAATGAATGTCCAAGATTCTCTGTTCCTGCTCTGAATTGAACATGCTCATCAACGAATTTTTGGTCATATAAGTTATTTTGAATAAGGTAGTTGGCAATCGCATTTGCAATCGCTAAGTCTGATTGCGGTCTGAATATCATCACTGTATCGGCAGTTTCCGAAGTGCGTGAATGTCTTGTAGTTAAGTCATAGTGCAAAACATTCGCATTTACTAGCTTCCTTGCCGTTAAACGAGAATATAGTACTGGGTGCATCTCTGCCATGTTTGCTCCCCATGTAACAAAAACATCTGCCTCATCTAAATCACGATAGGAGCCCATCGGTTCATCAGATTGGAATGTCGTCATAAACCCAGTCACAGCACTTGCCATACAAAGTCTAGCATTCGGATCAATATTATTATTTAAAAGGCCTGCTTTCCAAAGCTTAACAGAAACATAGCCATCCATAATCGTCTGTTGACCAGATCCCCAGAAAGCAATTGACTTCGGATCCTTTTCATGATTTTCTTTCAATTTACTAGCAACTAGATCAAGTGCTTCTTCCCAAGAAGCCTCTCTAAACCCTTCCATCGTTCCCTTTTTTGATTTGTCTTCACGGATTAAAGGCTTTGTTAGGCGATCTTTCCCAAATAGAATTTTTCCAACGTAAAATCCCTTAATACAGTTTAATCCCCTACTGGAACGGTTATCCGGATCCCCTTTTGTTGCAACAACTTTCCCGTCCTTAATTCCTACTAACACTCCACACCCTGTTCCACAAAAACGACAAACGGTCGATTTCCACTCATCCGGTTCTGTCGTTTCAACAGCAGTTGCTACATCAGCATCTGCAGGTTTCGCATCTTTCTTTTTACAACCTGCAGCTGCCATTGTCATCGAAATTGCAGTAGCTTTTAGCAAGCTTCTTCTAGTTAATTCCATCGCTTACTTTCCTCCCTTTTAAATGAAGAGATCTTTCCATTTAATCTATTTAAAGTGGTTATAAAGCATTTCCCACGATAAACCAAGCATCCTATTCGATTAAAAAATTCCTTTTATTTGCCTTGGCTTTACCCTAATGGCGACCGGATTCTCGACCACACATCTTTCTTCACAAATCCCACAACCCACACATTTTTCTGGATCAATAATCGGTGCGAAAACAGCATGTGTTGGATCATCAGGTTTAATATAAATATTTAATTTAATCGCTTCGTCAATTAATGGACATTCGCGATAACATACTTCACAGCGCATTCCCTTGTAAGCAATACATGCTTCTGTATCGATAACAGCTGTCCCCATTTCAACATCGTAAACATTGTTAATTCCTGATAATGCGTCTGTTGGGCAAACACTCACACACGGGAAATCATCACACAATCGACAAGGATTTTCTCTAGCATCAATGAAAGGGGTGCCTAACCCTAAACCTAAATTTTCTTTTCCCATTTTTATAGAATCATATGGACAAGCCTGATTACACTTTCCACAACGAACACAGAGAGCAAGAAATTCATCCTCATCACAAGCTCCTGGAGGACGTAGTACCGTTTTATTACCCGCATTCATCATCCCCAAAAGCTCGTATGCGGCAATACCGCCAATAAGTAATTTCAAAAACCCTGCACCCTTCATTTATAGCTCCCCCTATGTATTGCACAAGCATTTTTCTGCCTTCTAAGAATAGTTTCTTCTTATATTTATGGTAATCTTTATCCAAACAACGATTCTGTGATATACCGCACGAAACATAGAATGTTGAAAATTGTCTACAAATATTGAAAATGTTGATTTTTCAAGGTATTTCTTTGATTTAGTAATGTTGAAGTGATTTAGCTTCGTCACATTTCAGCAACATTTTCGTAACATTTTAGTTTAAAGAAATAATCTATACTTCCGATATAGTCGAATAATGTCAGAATATTTGTTTAATTTATAGTTGAATCTCTTTTTCTTGTAATGTTACGATAGATATGTAAGCGTCTACATTTTATCCGTTAATTCATTTTCCCATCTAGAATTACATATTTATCTAAAAATACGAGGAGGAATATGATGAGCCAATTAACTGTTGATTTGAAAGAAAAGGTCGAGAGATTTCTTAGTGGTAAAAAGCATTTGTATATTAATGGTGAATTCGTTGAAAGTAAATCGCAAAAAACCTTTGAAACATATAATCCTGCAACTGGTGAAGTTTTAGCCAATGTGTATGAAGCTGGTCCTGAAGACATTGATCATGCTGTAAAATCTGCTAGAAAAGCATTTGATGAAGGTCCTTGGTCCAAGATGGGCGCTGCCGCAAGAAGCCGTCTCATGTATAAATTAGCAGATTTAATGGAGGAAAATGCTGCTGAGCTTGCACAATTAGAAACGTTAGATAACGGAAAACCAATTCGTGAAACATCGAATGCAGATATTCCACTAGCAGTCGAGCACATGCGCTATTACGCTGGCTGGTCAACTAAAATAGTCGGACAAACGATTCCTGTCAATGGACCGTTCTTTAACTATACACGCCATGAGGCAGTAGGTGTTGTCGGACAAATTATCCCTTGGAACTTCCCACTATTAATGGCGATGTGGAAATTAGGAGCTGCATTAGCATCAGGATGTACAGTTGTATTAAAGCCAGCTGAGCAAACACCATTATCTGTTCTCTATTTAGCTGAATTAATTGAAGAAGCTGGTTTCCCAGCAGGCGTTATTAATATCGTACCTGGTTTTGGCGAAACAGCTGGACAGCCGCTTGTTGAGCATCCGCTTGTCGATAAAATTGCTTTTACCGGCTCTACTGAAGTTGGAAAAATGATTATGGAAAAATCCGCAAAAACATTAAAACGAGTTACGCTAGAATTAGGTGGAAAATCACCAAATATTATTCTTCCAGATGCAGATTTATCAAAGGCGATTCCAGGAGCTTTAAATGGAGTAATGTTTAACCAAGGCCAAGTTTGCTGTGCTGGATCCCGTGTCTTTATTCAAAAGAAACAATTCGATAATGTTGTTGCTGATATGGTTAGCCATGCAAAGAATATTAAACAAGGTGCGGGAATCCATGCAGATACCGAAATTGGTCCACTTGTTTCTACTGAGCAGCAGAATCGTGTATTAAATTATATTGAAAAAGGAGTAAGTGAAGGAGCACAGCTCGTTATTGGTGGAGAAAAAACACAGGAACAAGGGTATTTCGTCTCCCCTACTATATTCGCAGATGTGAAAGATGAAATGACAATCGCCAAAGAGGAAATTTTCGGTCCTGTTATTTCTGCTTTACCGTATGAAGACTTAGACGAGCTTATTAACCGCGCAAACAATAGCGAATACGGACTTGCCGCCGGTTTATGGACTCGGGATATTGCAAACGCACATTATATTGCAAATAAGCTACGCGCTGGTACAGTATGGGTGAATTGCTATAACGCATTTGATGCGGCTTCCCCGTTTGGCGGATATAAAAATTCAGGGATTGGACGAGAAATGGGCTCTTACGCATTAAATAACTACACAGAAGTAAAAAGCGTTTGGATCTCAATGAAATAAAAAAACTTATACTTTATATTTAAGAAAAGCGCAAGCGCCTTTTATGACGGAACTCATCTGAGTTCTTTTTTTATTCAATTAATTAGTTGTGAATAAAAGTGATGAATGTTGTATTTGTTCACATATTATCCATATGATTTTCGGCTGTTTTTCATTATCTTATAGCTAGGAGGGGAAATAATGAAAAAAATTTACATAATTAGTACGATTGTTGTTATTTTAGGAATATCAGCAGGAATTTCTTTCTTTGTTATCCGTGATTTAACATCAAAAATCCCTGATGATATCTCACTCGTCACGATGCATGATGAAGTATATGATTTCTCAAAATCAGAAAAAAAGCTTAAGCTTGTCGAATTTATTTATACATTTTGTCCAGATATTTGCCCTGTCACAACACAAAGAATGAACTTATTAAAGCAGGACTTAGTAAAAGCTGGTGTATACGGGAAAAATGTTGAATATTTAACGATAAGTATTGACCCTTATCGAGACACTCCAGAAAAACTCAGGAAATATATGGAAACCTTTGATATTGAAGATGACGGAAACTGGATTCTTCTAACTGGAGATCCGAATAATATTAAAGAGGATCAAGAAAAGATCAGTAGAGTGGCCGAAACCTTTCAATTTCAATACAGAGATCCAGGTGATGGTTTTTACGTCCATAGTTCATTCGTATTTTTAATTGATGAAAATAATAAATTTATTAAAAAATTCCCGATGGGAGAAAATTTTGATAAAGATGCCGTCTTTAAAAAGATTATGGCTGAAATATAACAGGCACGAAATAAAAACGTTGAACGAAAGATTGTTCAACGTTTTTATTTTACCGGAAGGATAACTTTTTGAAATTAGAAAACTAACTAGCTCCACAAGGAAGAGCTCCTAGCGCTTCCACTTTTCTAACTTCCTAACAGCTTAATTTGTTGAAGAAGACAATGTTTTGTTTTGTGGGAAAGCGATAATCATTTTCGACCTGGGCTTTGTAAAGCTAACATTAATTCCGGCTTTCTTTAAACGGTTTACTAATTCTACGATCTGTTTTTTGGCCACAATAAAATCTCCTTTATCCTGCCTATATAAATTTATTGTACACGATAATTATGAAGAAACTATGAACAAGTTGAATTTCTTTCATTTTCCTCTTAGTTATAATATTCTATTATTTCAGTTTACTTCCTTCTTATTCTAAAAATTTTTTAATCATTCGCGATTCACGAGCGAAAATGTTATAATTCTTTAGGATTATGTTTATTGGAGGAATATAGATACATGATAACGGTTAGCAATGTAAGTCTTCGTTACGGTGAACGAAAATTATTCGATGACGTGAATATTAAATTTACACATGGAAACTGCTATGGGTTAATAGGGGCAAATGGTGCTGGTAAATCAACATTTCTGAAAATTCTATCAGGAGAGATTGAATCACAAACTGGCCATATAACGATGGGACCAGGTGAGCGCCTTGCTGTACTAAAGCAAAATCATTTCGAATATGAGGATGTTGAAGTATTAAAGGTTGTCATTATGGGGCATGCTCGACTTTACGAAGTTATGCAGGAGAAAGATGCGATTTACATGAAAGCGGACTTCACTGATGAGGATGGAATGAAAGCTGCTGAGCTTGAAGGTGAATTTGCTGAATTAAATGGTTGGGAAGCTGAGTCAGAAGCAGCAATTTTATTAAAAGGATTAGGAATAAGTGAAGAACTTCATTCTAAGAATATGGCTGAGCTATCAGGTGCTGAGAAAGTTAAAGTGTTACTAGCTCAAGCTTTATTCGGCAAACCGGATGTCCTTCTACTAGATGAACCGACAAACCATTTAGACATTAAAGCCATCCAATGGCTAGAAGAATTTTTGATTAGCTTTGAAAATACGGTTATTGTTGTTTCCCATGACCGATATTTTCTTAATAAAGTATGTACTCATATCGCCGACCTTGATTTCGGAAAAATCCAAGTCTACGTTGGTAATTATGATTTCTGGTATGAATCCAGTCAGCTCGCTCTTAAAATGACACAAGATGCAAATAAGAAGAAGGAAGAGAAAATAAAGGAACTCCAAGGCTTCATTGCGCGTTTTAGTGCAAATGCCTCAAAGTCTAAACAGGCTACTTCACGTAAAAAGCTACTTGATAAAATTACTCTTGATGATATTAGACCATCATCAAGACGATATCCATATGTTGGATTTTCACCTGAACGTGAAATTGGCAATGATCTTCTTCGTGTAGAAGGAATTACGAAAACGATTGACGGGGTTAAAGTGTTAGATAATATCAGCTTTATCATGAATAAAGATGATAAAATTGCTCTTGTTGGTACGAATGAAATTGCTAAAACGACATTATTTAAAATTTTAATGGGCGAATTGGAAGCGGATAGTGGCACTTTAAAATGGGGAGTGACAACTTCACAATCTTATTTTCCTAAGGATAACTCTGACTTCTTTGAGAATAATGAGGTGAATTTAGTTGACTGGCTTCGCCAATTTTCCCCTCATGACCAAAGTGAAAGCTTTCTCCGTGGATTCCTTGGTAGAATGCTATTTTCTGGAGAGGAAGTTTTGAAGAAAGCCGGTGTTCTATCCGGAGGGGAAAAAGTTCGCTGTATGCTCTCTAAAATGATGCTAAGTGGTGCAAATGTGCTTTTGCTTGATGAGCCTACGAACCATTTAGACTTAGAATCAATTACAGCTTTAAATAATGGCTTAATTCATTTTAAAGGTTCGATGATTTTTGCTTCTCATGATCATCAATTTATCCAAACAATTGCGAACCGCATCATTGAATTAACACCAAATGGCTTAGTTGATAAACAAATGACATATGATGAATATTTAGATAATGCTGACTTGCAAAAGCAAATAGCAGAAATGTATAAATAATGAAAAGCAGAAGGTCAGTCGCCTTCTGCTTTTTCTCTCTATTAATATGTATCGATCCACAGCTACTTTTTCTTTTTGCGCCTTGTTGAAGATAACTTTCTTTCACCTGTTTCCCTATTTGTTGTCCCCTGTCCCTGAACATCTGGAGAGCCAAGTCCTGTTGTAGAAGGGTCCTTCTTTCGTTTACTCACGTGCTTCACCTCCATTCTTACTATTGCTCCTAAAGCTAGTTTTTATTCAATGAATACGGAATAAAAACAACTAAGTTTAGGCAATCTATCGAGAGAGGAGGTGTGATGAATGGCGAAGAAAATTGCTGTCGAACAATCGCTATCAAATGTTGCCAATGCATTAAAGGATAAGGGCTATGAGGTAGTTGAGTTAAAAACAACGGAAGAGATCGAAGACAATCATAATTACTCCGCTTATGTCGTTAGCGGCCTCGATTCCAATATGATGGGAATCCAAAGCGTTTCGACAACCGCACCGATAATTGAAGCAAGTGGAATGTCTGCAGATGAGGTTTGTCAAGAGGTTGAGCAAAGATTGCACTATTGATAATTCAATAAAAAAACTGTACATTCTATATAGATTTTATTGAAAATGCCAGTAGGATATAGGAACATACCCCACTGGCATATTTCATCTAAAAAGTTTCGAATATTACTTTTCCAGCTTCCGTAATATCATAATCGCCCATTGAGTGAATATCTTTTTTAATTTCATCTGATGTTAATATTTTTTTTATTTTTTGGATCAATTCTTTGTTTTCTTCCGTTTTTAACAACACTAAATCATAGCGCTCTTTAATTAATGGAATGAAATCAATATTAACAATTTTCGCCGCTTTTTCAATGCCAATACCTATATCTGCCTTTTCCCCAGCTATGGCCGAAGCAACCGTTAAATGACTTGTTTCTTCTATATTATATCCGTTAACTTCTTTCCCACGAATTCCATGAATTCGTAATTGTTCATCAAGAAGAATTCTTGCACCTGAACCTTTTTCCCGATTTATGATTGTTATATCATCCCGATTTAAATCGCTCCAGCCTGTAATCCCTTTAGGATTTCCGTTCTTCACATAAAGTCCTGCCCATCTAGATAAAAAGTTAATAACGATAAACGGAGAACCCGTTAAAATTTTTTTTACATAAGGAATATTATACGTACCTGTATCGCCATCGAACAGATGAAGGCTTACTAAATCACATTGGTCTTGATACATCGAAATTAAGCTATTTAAACTGCCAGTATATAAGCGCAGTGGTCTAATTTCTGTTAATTCTTTCTCAAGCTGCTTCGCAAGAATATCAAGGGCCATGTCCTGTCCGCTTATAACAAAAGTTCTTATTTCATTTTCTGAACTACTCATTTTAGGCTGGCTATGTTTTGCAGCCTTTCCTCGGTTTTTATTTTTTTCTTTATAGGCCTCTAAATCCGTTGCCTCTACCCTCATTTGCCTACCGACACGGTATGAGAGCAGCTCTTCCTTTTTGATTAAATCATAAACGGTTAATTTTGAAACCTTTAATAATGCAGCAACTTCTTCAATCGTATACGATACTTCGTTTATTGACATGTAATTCACCCTAACTTTTATTATGTGACAAAAATTACTGTTATATTTCATTATAATTAGTTATAATCAAATATGTTCTGAACAATTTAAATATAACTAGAGAGGAAGAACGAAATGAAATTAAGGTTTCCTGCTATTTTTATGCTTTTGTTTATGCTTGTACTAGGAGGTTGTAGTTCTGATAAAGATTCTAACACGCCTGCTGACAATAAACCAACACAGGAAGAAACAACAGCACCTGAAACGGAAACAGAACCTGCTGAAACTGTAGAGCTTACTGTTTCTGCAGCTGCAAGTTTAGAAGATGCTTTCAATGAATTAAAACCTTTATTTGAAGAAAAGAACAAAAATATTAAGCTTCTTTTTAATTTTGGTGGTTCTGGTGCCCTTCAAAAGCAAATCATTCAAGGTGCTCCTGCAGATATTTTCTTCTCAGCAGCAGAAGATAAATATGATGAACTTGTTGAACAAGGTATCATTGATGAAAATCAAGGAAAAGATCTATTAAAAAATACGCTTGTTCTTATCGTACCAAAAGATGGTGAAAAGTCTATAAAAGGATTTGACGATCTTGCAAATCTAGGAAATGCAAAATTCGCTTTAGGTACTCCAGAAGCTGTACCTGCTGGAAAATACGGACAACAAACTCTTGAAAATTTAGGCGTTTGGGACAAAATGCAAAGTAATATTGTTTATACGAAAGACGTAAGACAGGTTTTAACTTATGTTGAAACTGGTGATGTTGCTGCTGGGCTTGTTTATAAAACAGATGCATTAATTTCTGATAAAGTAGATATTATCGCTGAAGCCGATCCAAGCACTCATGATCCAATCGTTTATCCTGTTGGGATTATTAAAGCAACAAAACATATGGATCAAGCAGAAGTTTTCTATCAGTATCTTCAAGATTCTGAAGCAACAACTATTTTAGAGAAATATGGATTTAATGTATTGGATTGATTAAATGAGTGATTTATTTTTTCCGCCTGTTCTATTGTCATTAAAAATTTCCCTTGTAACTCTTGCAGTTGTTTTCGTAATTGGAACATTACTTGCGAAATTTATGGCGAAGAGTCATTTTAGAGGAAAGATAGTTGCAGAAACTATTTTTATGCTACCTCTCGTATTGCCACCTACGGTAATCGGATTTCTATTAATTGTTATTTTCGGTAATTCAAGTCCCGTTGGCAGATGGATTCAATCTATTTTTGATCACCCTGTCATGTTCACATGGTGGGCAGCTGTTATTGCCTCCACGGTAGTTTCCCTACCCCTGATGTATCAATCAGCGAAAACGGGATTTTCTGAAGTGGACATTTTGGTAGAAGAAGCGGCTAGAGTCGATGGAGCAAGTGAATGGTCTGTTTTCTTTTTTGTATCGATGCCGATCGCGGCTAAATCACTTATTTCAGGAGCGATTATGAGCTTCGCAAGAGCTTTAGGTGAATTTGGCGCCACATTAATGTTTGCTGGGAATATTCCAGGTAGAACACAAACAATGTCTACGGCTATTTACATGTCAATCGAATCGGGCAACATGAGTCTTGCATGGATGCTTGTCATTG
>JAEWDX010000297.1 GCA_023389895.1 Bacillota bacterium | reverse complement strand
GTACAAAGATTATTCGACATGTCGGGATTATTTAAAATTATTCGCTCAGAACCGACGGAAGAATTTGCTTTGCAAAGACTGGGGGTAGCTTGAAAATGAAAAATGAAATGCAGCTTCAATTTAGTGCGCTTAGTCAAAATGAATCCTTTGCTCGTGTTGCTGTAGCGGCATTTATAAGTCAGCTTGATCCAACAATGGATGAACTCACCGAGATTAAAACGGTTGTGTCTGAGGCGGTTACAAACTCGATTATCCACGGGTATGAGCAGGATCCGAATGGAATTATTTACATTTCCGTAAAAATAGAGGATGGGTTAATTGAACTATCGATTTCAGATAAGGGGATGGGAATTCCTGACATTGACGAAGCGCGTATTCCTTTATTTACGACAAAGCCTGAGCTTGAAAGATCGGGAATGGGTTTTACGATAATGGAAAACTTTATGGATGAATTAGAAATACATTCACAACTTGGTAAAGGCACAGAGATCCGATTAAGAAAGCATCTAGCAAAAAATAAAATGCTGTGCAATTAAGGGAGTCTTGCTATGGATGTGGAGGTAAAAGCGGAAAATAACCAATCATTTTTGAAGGACCATGAAGTTAAGGAATTGATCAAAAAAAGTCAAGCTGGGGATCAAGGTGCACGTGATTTAATTGTACAAAAAAATATGCGTCTTGTCTGGTCTGTTGTGCAACGTTTCCTTAATAGAGGTTATGAGCCAGATGATCTTTTCCAGATCGGTTGCATTGGGCTATTAAAGTCTGTTGATAAATTTGATTTAACATATGATGTGAAGTTTTCGACCTATGCTGTTCCGATGATTATCGGTGAAATTCAACGCTTTATCAGAGATGATGGGACAGTGAAAGTAAGTCGTTCATTAAAAGAAATGAGTAATAAAATCCGTCGAGCGAAGGATGAATTATCGAAAACACTTGGGCGAATCCCAACAATCTCTGAATTATCTGAGTATCTTGAAGTTCCGACAGAAGATATTGTTCTTGCTCAAGAAGCAAGCAGAGCTCCTGCCTCGATTCATGAAACCGTCTATGAAAACGATGGTGACCCCATTACATTGCTTGACCAAATTGATGATGGCAATGAAGGAAAGTGGTTCGACAAAATTGCCCTAAAAGAAGCAATAAGAGAACTTGATAATCGGGAGAAATTAATCGTTTATTTACGCTATTATAAGGATCAAACACAATCAGAAGTAGCAGCAAGGCTGGGGATTTCTCAAGTACAAGTTTCTCGTTTAGAGAAAAAGATTTTGCAGCAGATGAAAGACCGTATGGATATATAGTCCATACGGTCTTTCCGATTTTTGGCAGTTATGAAGTAAATAGTAGCAACTCATACTACTATTAAAAGGAAATTAGGTGTGGGAAGGAAAACGAAATGGAACATACCGTATATATTCGCTTATGCCATCGCGTACAAGTTCGACCGCACGAAATAATTTTATTAAAAGATATCGCGCAAATGATTGCAGATGAGAGCATTTGTGAGCAATTAATGAACCTCCCAATTTATAAGGTGACTGAAAAAGATCAAAACATCATTGTGATTGATATGATGAAAGTCATTCAATCCATCAATCGGATGGATAAGAATCTTGATATTCAGACGATTGGTCCCACTGAGGTAATTATTGAAGTAATGGTGAAAAAACGGAAAATCTCCTTGCCATTTTTTCTTCTCGTGTGGCTGCTTTTATTTTTTGGTGCGGCTTTAACGATTATGAATTTCCATGAGGATGTCAGTATGCAGCGTGTTCAATTACGCATTTACACATTAATGACTGGTGAAGTCGATAAAAAGCCTTTGATCTTTCAAATCCCTTACTCAATCGGTCTTGGATTAGGAATGATTCTTTTCTTTAATCACTTATTTAAAAAACGCCTGAATGAAGAACCAAGCCCCTTAGAAGTGGAAATGTTTAATTATCAGATGGATTTAGATCATTATATTTCAGTTCATGAAAACAAAGAGAGCTTGAAAAACCTTGATGACGATTAATATTTTATTTGTTCTCTTTATCGGTTTCGCAGGTGGGTTGGCGGTAGGCTCGGGCTTTGTCGCTTTTTTAGCCGTATTAGGGATTATTCCAAGACTTACACAACTGACAAAAACAATGAAAATGATCCGTTTCTACGAGTGGGCTGTAGTGTTAGGCGCTGTAATGGGAGGAACGGCAACTTTATGGGACTATCACTTTTCATTTTCCTCCTATCTGCTCATGCCAATAGGAATAGCGATGGGGATATTTATCGGAATGGTTGCAGCGGCTTTAACGGAAGTTCTAAATGTTCTGCCCATTCTTGCGAAAAGAATTGGGGTAGAGGAGAAAATGATTATTCTTTTAATGGCAATTGTATTTGGCAAGGTTTTGGGTTCTTTATTCCAATGGATGTATTTTGTTAACAAATAATGTAATCCTATTAATGAAAGGACCATGATAGATGGACGAGCAGCGGCATGTAATTTTAATTACAGATGGAGATGATTATGCAAGAAAATCTGTAGAGTATGTAGCGAAGATGGTAGGTGCAAGATGCATTTCCATGTCTCATGGGAACCCAACATCTTTAGATGGTCCATCCATTGTACAATTGATTAAAAAAGCTAAGAACGATCCAGTACTAGTCATGTTTGATGATAGCGGACTTGTAGGTGAAGGCATGGGTGAAAAAGCTTTAAAATATGTTGCCTCTCATAAAGATATCTATGTTTTAGGCGTGATCGCGGTTGCGGCAAAAACGAGGTTGGCTGAATGGACAAGAGTAGATATCTCAATCGATCGTGATGGGAATTTAACGCCATATGGGGTTGATAAATACGGAATTCCTGAATTGGAAATTGGCAGACTTAACGGGGATACGGTTTATTGTCTTGATGAATTAAATGTCCCTATTATTGTTGGAATCGGGGATATTGGAAAAATGGCGAAAAAGGATCATTATGAAAATGGTTCACCGATTACAAGAAAGGCGATCGAACTTGTTTTAGAAAGGAGCGGCTATCATGGTAGACAACAAAGAAAAGAATAAAATGCCGATCCCTGAATCACTTGATAAAATTGAAAAATATATGGAGGAGCGGATCGGCCTTGGTGTAAGCTTCGATTTAGGGATCAGAAAATTGAAGATACTGAAGAAAAGGGTCGATCTTTATTATGTAAATGGCTTAACTGATTCACTTATTATTGTTAAATTAATCGAAGAGCTCGTTGAAATAAATGATAATGAAAGGCAAACCTTAAAAATTTTTGAAATTATTGAAAACCGGATCGTACACGATTCAGTAGAAAGAATAAAAACAATGGATGAACTCGTTGATCAAGTTCTTTCTGGTCTTATCGCTATCGTAATTGAAGGAGAAAAAAGAGCATTTGTTGTCGATGTTAGAAGCTATCCAGGGAGAATGCCACAGGAGCCTGATACTGAAAAAGTGATTCGGGGCTCAAGAGATGGATTTGTTGAAAATATTATTTTAAACACGGCGCTAACAAGGAGAAGAATAAAGGATGAAAGGCTTCGTTTTGAAATCACATCAGTTGGTGAAAGATCGAAAACGGATATCGCACTCGGATATATAAAGGATATTGCTAATCCTGATATTGTTGATATCATTCGGAAAGAAATCGAAGGAATAAAAATTGATGGGATCCCGATGGCAGATAAAACAGTTGAAGAATTTCTTTTTAAGCAAGGATATGATCCTTTTCCGTATGTTCGCTATACAGAGCGTGCCGATGTTGCCGCCACACATTTATTAGAAGGGCATGTTCTCGTATATGTTGATACTTCACCAAGTGTTATCATTACGCCGACAACCTTTTTCTATCATATGCAGCATGCGGAAGAATATCGGCAATCACCTGCCGTAGGAACATTTGAAAGATGGATGCGATTTATTGGGATCTTCTCGTCTTTATTTCTTTTGCCACTATGGTTTTTAGTATCGTTAGAGCCATCCCTCCTGCCTGAGAAGCTAGCCTTTATTGGTCCGAATAAAGAGACGAATGTTCCGATTATCTTTCAAATCTTTATTGCGGATTTAGGGATTGAAATTTTACGGATGGCTGCCATTCATACCCCAACACCATTAGCGACGGCGATGGGATTAATTGCCGCTGTTCTAATCGGACAAATCGCGATTGATGTTGGCTTATTTGTTCCAGAAGTCATTCTTTATGTTTCATTAGCTGCTATCGGTACATATACAACACCAAGCTATGAACTAAGTGTTGCTAATAAAATAATGAGACTATGTTTCTTAGTTGCAGTAGCCTTATTTCATGCACCAGGTTTTATTATCTCGATTACGATTTTTATTATTTGGCTTTCCTGTAAAAAACCGTTAAGGACGCCTTATTTATGGCCGTTTATTCCGTTCTATCCGATGGCCTTACTCCAAGTTCTAATAAGAAGATCTACGCCAGGTGCAACGCTTCGTCCGAGTATAAATCGTACGGGAGATCGGATAAAACAACCAATCAAATAATGAAGTAAACGATCATAAAGCAATTGAGATCCAATTATATTTATGTTAAAGTATTTTTAATTATTATGGATTATAAAGTAGACAGACCCATCTAGGGATTCTGTCTATTTATTTCATAGCAATAGTAAGAAAATTTAAACTATGTGGATGAATATCCGGTTATTTAATGAATTCATGAAGGAAGAGGGAAAAAAATGTATTTTCATGGAACGATGAAAGTAAATGACAAAGGTCATCTTGAAATAGGCGGCGTTGATACAGTTTGGCTAGCACAAACATTTGGGACACCATTGTATGTGTATGATGTTGCCCTAATTAGGGAAAGAGCTAGGGGATTTAAGCAAACATTTGAAAACTTAGGTGTTTCTGCACAAGTTGCTTACGCGAGTAAGGCTTTTTCAAGTATAGCAATGGCTGAGTTAGCTAATGATGAAGGACTTTCCTTAGATGTTGTTTCAGGGGGAGAACTGTACACAGCATTGGCGGCTGATTTCCCACCTGAACGCATTCATTTTCATGGCAATAATAAAAGTGAGTCTGAGCTAGAAATGGCGTTGCAATATGGTGTTGGCTGTATTGTTGTTGATAATTTTCATGAGCTAAACCTTCTGCAATCACTTTGTGAAGCTCTGAATACACAGGCAAAAATACTGTTAAGAGTAACACCCGGAATTGAAGCACATACACATGATTATATTTTAACGGGACAGGAAGATTCTAAATTTGGCTTTGATTTACAAAATGGACAAGCTGAACAGGCTTTGAGGAGTGCTCTTCATTCTTCTAGAATTGACATGCTCGGCATTCACTGTCATATTGGCTCACAAATTTTTGAAACAACGGGCTTTGTTGTGGCAGCGCAGAAAATTATTGAAAAGCTTTCTGAATGGAAGGAGAAGCTTGGATATGAGGCGGAGGTACTAAATTTAGGCGGAGGCTTCGGAATTCGCTATACGAATGATGATAAGCCGCTCCCGGCAGCACAATATGTTGCTGAAATTATTCAAGAGGTTCAAAAACAAACAGCCATTTATTCATTAGCGATGCCAGAAATTTGGATTGAACCAGGACGCTCATTAGTCGGTGATGCAGGTACAACTCTGTATAAAATTGGCTCAAGAAAAGAAGTACCTAATATTCGTCAATATATTGCAGTTGATGGCGGGATGAGTGATAATATCCGTCCTGCACTGTATCAGGCGAAATATGAAGCAGTTTTAGCAAATCGCGCATTGGAAAAAGCTGAAGAAACAGTTTCAGTTGCGGGAAAATGCTGTGAGTCAGGGGATATGCTTATTTGGGATTTACCTTTGCCAAAAAGCGATAGCGATGATCTGCTTGCCGTTTTCTGTACGGGTGCTTATGGATATGCCATGGCGAATAATTATAATCGTATTCCTCGACCAGCTGTTGTTTTTGTTGAAAATGGTCATGCTTTGCTTGTTATACGAAGGGAAACTTATGAAGATATCATTCGCATGGATTTGTCATTGAAAACGACGATCGAAAATTTTGCATCCTTCTAAACAGGATGTTTTTTTGAGAAAAATTTCCTATTACATTTTGCTTAATGGAAATCTAGCAATATTTCGTGTAAAATAAGAGTACTCCACAAAAACAGTATGTTGTTGGTTTGTTGTGGTTCCATCTAAGTAAAGACCTAATAACTCGTCATAATCATAAGGCTTTAATTTTTGGAACAAACTGATAGGCAATCGATATAATGCTATAAAGGTTTGAAATGGTGAAGTTTGGGGGAAAATATAGATGGAATGCTTAAACATTAATGAGGGATATAAATGTTAATTCGTTATAAAAAAACATTTGAAAAGATAGCAATGGGCCTTTTATCTTTTATGCCGAATGAGAAAGATCTGAAAATTCTCCAGCAAACGATGAAGCAATATGAAAGTGAAAATCATTTACACTTGTTTTTATGGAAGGAAGGGGAAGATATCATTGGCTTATTAGGAGCGTTGCTTGAAAATGATGAGATCATTGTTCAACATATCTCCGTTAATCCATCACACAGGTATCAAGGAATTGGTAAGGCGATGGTTAAGTCATTACATGAAATGTTTCCTGAGAAAAGTTTGACAGCGAATGAAAACACAAAAGCTTTCCTTAGAAAGTGTGATCTTCATGACGATTCTGAAAAAAGTTGCGAATAGTTCTTGAACTGCTTCCCTTTTGCTAATAGTTACAAAAGGGAGCAGTTCATTTTATTTTTTTCTCTTTTTAAATGCATCCAATCTTTCCTGAATCACTTCACTCCGATCACGACGACAATGTCGATGAATAAGTTCTTTATTCTTTAGGTTACTGCTTTTGCCCCAAGGGAGGTTTTTTTGTGCGGAAATCTGTTTGCAGTTAAGCAACAGTGTTTGATCGAATATGGGCAAATTATAGCTTGAATAATGCTTTGTGGCGATAATTTCTTGAAGGTGGTTATGTAGTAATTTTCCTAGTTTATGACCATCTATCGCTAAAAGTGCTAATTGCTCATGATTTTCTTCAAAAATGATGATCGCTTTTGTTAATGTTTTATTTGCCCCGCTATAATTTTTGCGACGATGATGGTAATTGGCAACTGCCAGCAAAATAAATCCAACCCATATCGATTTTTTATTATGTATGTCGACTTTTTTCCAATATTCCTCAAGCACCTCATGACATTCAAAATAGTCTCGATCTCCATGAAAGTGAACTAAAAACTCAATATATTCTTCTGGATACACAGGTGATCCCTCCTCTAGGGATTTTTCTATTTGCTGCCTCAATAACTTTGATGTATCCTTTTATAATAAATGAATGGACCTCTTTTGGGCAAAACAAAAGCCCGGCATTTAACCGGGTGAAAATGGTTTTTTAATGGAGTGTGTATAATATTTAAAAGATCCAAGCAGCTCCAACTATAACTAATAAAATAAACAATACAACGATTAACGCAAACCCAGTAGATCCGCGTTCATCACAATCGCGTTCATCACAATCACGCTCATCACAATCACGCTCATGTTCTCTGCCTCTGGACATTATTCTTCCCTCCTATTTTACTGCTATTACTTAGTTCAAATTTATATTATGTAGGTGTTTGTCAATACGTATGGGCGAATTGAAGATTTTTTCTATTGGATATCATTAATGAATAACTTATACTAAGGATAGATTGAAAAAATAGCGAATTTCAATTGCAGGAACAACCTGAGCCTTTAATTGTTCCGCAGGCTCTTTCGCTTTTTGTACATATTTAGAAATTTTGGTGGTTAATTATGCAGCATTATAATGTGAAGATTGATGCGTTTGAAGGTCCTTTAGATTTGCTTCTCCATTTAATAAATCGGCTTGAAATTGATATATATGATATTCCGGTAGCAGAAATTACGGAGCAATATTTATTATATATTCATACAATGCAGGAGCTAGAGCTTGATATTGCGAGTGAATATTTAGTCATGGCAGCAACATTGCTCGCGATAAAGAGTAAAATGCTCCTTCCAAAGCATGAAGAAGAGTTATTTGATGATGAGTATGATAACGAAGATGAAAATTCGATGGATGAGCTTGTTGAAAGATTAGTTGAATATCGAAAATATAAAGAAGCTGCTACAAGCTTTAAAGATCTTGAGCAGGAAAGAGCTTTAATGTTTACAAAGCCTCCGAGCGATCTTTCTGATTTTGCAAAAGATATTCAACCTGAAAAAATTAATTTAGACGTTACTATTTACGATATGATTGGTGCCTTTCAAAAATTATTGCGCAGACAGAAGCTGCAAAAGCCGCTGTCAACAAAGATTGCTCGCCAAGAAGTATCGATTGAAAGAAGAATGTCAGAAATTCTTTCTGATTTAAAAAAAATAAAAAAGAAGAAAAGTTTTAATGCCTTATTTCCTGAACGAAATCGGGAGCAAATTGTTGTTACTTTTTTAGCTATATTAGAATTGATTAAACGGAAAGAAATTCATATTGAACAGGAAGGGAATTTTTCTGAAATATTCCTATCTGCGGCAGAGGAAGGGGACGTCATTGTTGGGAATCGTTAATTGGAAAGGAATTGTTGAAAGCCTTCTTTTTGCTGCTGGAGATGAAGGGCTCACTTTAAAACAAATTTCTCTTGTTCTCGAGATTGAGGAAGTACAAGCAGAGTCAATTATGAAAGAATTGAAGGAAGGGTATTTGAATGATGATATACGTGGGATTACAATCATTGAGCTTGCTGGCACATATCAACTAGCGACGAAAAAAGAAAATGCAGTGTACTTAAAGAAACTCGTAACATCTCCTTCAAATACAACATTATCACAGGCAGCATTAGAGACACTTGCTATTATTGCTTATAGACAACCAATTACTCGGATGGAGATTGAAGAGGTAAGAGGAGTCAAAACAGAGCGCCCGCTTCAAACGCTTGCAGCAAAAGGATTAATAAAAGAATTAGGGAGAGCGGAAGGCGCTGGCCGTGCTTATTTATACGGTACTACGAAGGAATTCCTTGATTATTTTGGTTTGAAACGAATCGAAGAATTGCCAAAGCTTTCGGAAAAGGCAGACGATGATTTTATTCAAGAAGAGGCAGATTTATTCTTTACTAAATTTCAAGAAACGATAGATTCCTAAATTAGTTTCGAATCATTTTTTTGTGATAAGATATTATTGATTAATATTGGGGGAGTGAGTTATTTGCTTATTAAAGGGTATCGTGGCTATGAACTTGAAAAGGAAAAATCTAATACTTCTGAGGATTTTTTTAATCGCAGTGAAATCACATTTGAAGATGATGGCAAAGAGAAGACATTACATGTGTTGTATGTCCGTTATTTCGATGAGTTATTTTCGGAATTTACTCCATTTGAGGTACAACCACTTTTTAAGGCAGGTGCAAAGGATATTTATTTAAAGGATATCGTTGCCCTAATTTGTTTAATAAAAGATCCAGGTCTAAGGCATCGTAAACGGATTTATATTAATTCCCAAGCTGAGTTTGCTTCTTATTTTAAAGATATCGATTTTTCTAAATTACATACTATTTTTGAGGAATTAGAAGCTGGAAGAGGTTATCATCTTCGTTCAGCAGTAGAATTTATTACGCAACCATGATGTATATTATTTATACTTACCAGAGCAGCCTTCAAAGGCTGTTCTCAGACTGTAGACAAACTCGATGAAAATCGAGTATGCCTACAGTCTTTTTTGTTTTAAAATAGAAATAGAACAATTCTTGAGGTGATGAAGATGCTTTCGAAACATAATTCTATCCAACGTGATCAG